>CAYSTH010000001.1:0-61605 GCA_964433995.1 uncultured Francisellaceae bacterium
AATGCCTTTTCCCAGAATTTATCTAATGCGGGACCTTTATGTGCTTCTAAATTTTGTGCTATTTTCCAGCCAGCAACAGACATGCTGATGGCACCTTCTGGTGGTTTTTGGTCTTTTTCTACTTTAATTTCTGCCCATTGTTTTTTATCTGGTTGATATTGTACATAAACTTGTGGCATGAAATCTTTAATTTCTAAATTAGGTATCGCTGATTTATATTTATTATAAGCATCAAATGCTCTCACATTTGTCATAAGAATACCGGGGGTATTAAAATCGTCATCACCAGAACATTTAACCCAATTATTGCTACTGTCTTTTTTAACAAAGATTAAATCATTGGTGATTTCAAAATAATTTACGGCAATACCATTATTTTTGCATATTTTTTCGAATTTTTCTCTCATGGCATTCGATTGTTTTACACCAAAGTCAAAAATAGCAGGATCATAGTCTTTAGACTCCACCCCTATTTTTCTATTATTTGGTTTGAGCAAATCAGCAAGTGCTAAGTTTTTAGCCCCCTCTGGCAGTGCTAAGCGAAAAGCCCTTCTTTTACCCATTTTTTTGACAGTCTGTTTAAATTGATCTAAACCGTCTAATTTGTCTGTACTGGGCACCCCTC
Organism: uncultured Francisellaceae bacterium; assembly: GCA_964433995.1. Taxonomy (GTDB): domain Bacteria; phylum Pseudomonadota; class Gammaproteobacteria; order Berkiellales; family Berkiellaceae; genus CADEEZ01. The sequence continues at coordinate 626 of CAYSTH010000001.1, forward strand.
TTACTTGAGCAAAAATTTGTTTTGTATCCGGATCTTTTGCTAATTCTTCCATCATTTTTTCATGTTTACCACCAGGATCGGTAAAGGTGGCCGGAGTCACCATATTTAACTTTCCATCTGCTAATACGGCTTCTTGTACAAAAGATTTGGCCTTGATGTCTTTAGTGTATTTTTCTAAATCTTCTACACCGGAAAAACCTTCTACTAAACCAAGTTGAAGCACAAATTGTCTCATTTGAGACATTTCTCTCTCTTTACCACCATCTATGCTCACCACATGGTTTTTTTCATTTGAATTAGGATTGCTATTGGCATTCAACTGATTGATTAAGCCTTCTGTTCCAAAGCTTTTACCAGAAGCAGATGGACCACCCACCCAAATCATTAATCGTTTATCCCATTTTGGGCCATCAAATGTCTGCGAAGAAGAAATAAACACCGCGTCTCTAAATGCTTTAGTATTATTTTCTTCTATACAAGCTGCTTGATATAATTCAATCCCTTTTTTACCGAGTAATTCTTCCATGGTAGTGGGTTTGTTTTTGAAGTCTTTTTGTTCTTTTAGCTCAGCAAAACGTTTTCCAATGTATTCAATAAATTCTAACCTGGCTGAATTGGTTTCTTTATTTTCCTCTGAACCAATGACGCCTTTACCCTTAGCAGATTGGTATAATGCTTTTCTGGCAGCACTATTTGGATCTTCACCCAACAATTCTTTCATTCTGGCAGAGGTATCACCTAAATCATACTCGCCCAGTTTCTTTTTCCAATTGTCGGCCCATTCTGGTAGGGGTGCTTGAGGTTTTGCTTCGTCGAATACTTGTTGAGTTGAACCCTTTGTGATTTTTCTGCTACGCATTAAAATTGAGCTAGTTTTTCTGACTCTTTCTACTTTTTCTTGTTGATCATGAGTATCTTTGATTGCTTCTGGTAAAGAAACAGATATAACAGGATTATTCTCCTTATTATTTACTGCCTGAATTTTTGCGATATTTTCTTTTAAGATTTTTTGAACATCTGATAGTGTTGGTCTATCTTCAGGCTTTGCGGCTAGCATCTTTTCTAATCCTAATGCTGGCAAATCTAATTTAAATTCCCTTTCTAGCATTTTGCCAAATGCATATACATCTGAAGAAGTGGAATTGACTACTTTGGTCTGTGTAAATAAACGATCTAATTCACTCGTTAATTCTGATTCTCTTTTTTCTTTAACGACTATTTGCCCTTTAACAGTAGCAACCCTATCTTGAAACTCTTTGAGTTTCCCTTCAAATTGACCTATCTTATTTGTAATAATCATTCTTTCATCGGGATCTTGTTCTTTTTCTAATTTTTTCTTCTCTTGAGCGATGAGAGCTATTGCTTTATCTGCATTGCTTTCTGGAACTGCTAAAGCTTTGGTTAATTTTCCAATATCTCTTCTAACGGTTTCTCTTTCATTCCCTGCTTTCAATATGGCCTCGCGACCTAATTCTGGTGACATATAACCAGGTGATCCAAAGGGAGGAGCCTCAACTTTACCCTCTGCACCCGTTTTAATCGCTCCACCAAAATCAATCACATTTGTACTAATGACCTTACCGCTTTCATCTACATTTGCTCTAAAGTTGGATCCTTTAATATCTCGATGTAAAATATTGATACCGTGTAAACGACTTATGGAGTCGGCACACCCTAGTGCCAATGTTAATTTCGATTCTTGGTTTAGATCATCTCTTTTTAAAACTTTATCAACGTCGGCACCTTCATAAAACGGCAACATCACATACCGTTTGTTTTGTACATCTTCTCCTAATGATTTTGATTTTTTGGGTTGAGCTCGTTCTACTTTTACATCACCAATAGTTGCTTTTGCTTCCTTCATGAGTGCAATTTCAGTTTCTTTTGAGTCGTCCTTTTTGTCATCTGCCGAAATTTTTACTGCAAATTTATTGCCCTTTTCGTCTTCTGCTACTTTTACTTTTCCTTCTGCACCTTGTCCCAAAATTTCATGTCCAAGACGATAAGGGGTTTTATTTCCCTCGCCATCATCTAGTAGAATGTATGAATACTGTAAACCGGTTTCTTTTTTACTGAGCTTTAATTTTTGCTCATTGCTTTTTGCAACCAGATCGTTTACAACACCCCATTCGGCATTATTTGCAATATCAGTATCAGACATAAACGCCCCTGCTTATAAAAAGCTTCGACATTTAAGTATGTTAACATGCTTATACCTAAGGGGGAACCTGTCTATTAGTCTTATGTGAATATGCTCATATATAAGCAAAATCAAGAAAAACCGACCAGCGGTTAAAATTTGCCTCTAATTGGTGAACATACATAAACAAATCAGCACTGATAAACTATCTAAATAATTTAGCCTAAGTGTTTAAATCACTTATGTATTTGTACTTTATAGAATAGAGAGAAACTCAATGGATAATAACGCCGACAACCCTAACCCATCCCCAGAAGAACAAGCACGTATCGCTACTTTAAACACACGCTTATTTGAAGTGATTAAAACACCTATTGGCGAAAAAACACGCGAAGAGCTCATTGAAGAAATAAAAGTTTTGCGTGACGCTGGTGCTGATCTGAATGCAATTGATGTTGATACGCATTATGCCACACCTCTTGTGTTAGCGATTTATTTTAATAAAGATGATCCTATTTTTTTAAATAGGTTAATAGAACTTGGTGCAGATGTTAATCAAAAAAACAACTTCAATACAACTCCTATAATGCTAGCAAGCGCTGCAGGTAACCTTGCTTGTGTTCATGTTCTTTATAGCAGTGGTGCCGATATTCATGCCGTTGATAAGGGCAGTGCTTTTTGGTATGCAAAATTTCAAAACCAAAATCAAATAATGCATTATTTATTAAGCAGAATGTCTCCTGAAGAACGTCAAGCCCTAATCGATCATCATTATGATATAAGTTTTCCTAAACCTCTAGATTTATTTAACAGCTTCAAAATGAATAAATATTTAGAATTTTGTGGTTTTGTAAAGAATTTTAATGATGAACTAGAAATACATCGTCAAAAATTATGTAAAATGCTTTTTGCTGATGGCTTGGGTGTGCCACACAATGCTGTCATGGAACGTCCATATAAACCTAGTGCAGTTTCACCTACTCAAACAGCTACATTAGTGCCTGATATTATCAAACAAATCTTGGCTATAAGAGCATTAAAATGTGCTAACGAGTTTCCAGAATGGTATGCTTTAAGTTGTCTTAAAAATGATATTAACTTTTTCTTAAACTGGAAGCCAGTACCAATAAAAAGCTACCTTGAAGTCATTCAAGAGGCTCTAGGTGGTGTTGCCGAATCTGCACAAAATACTTTTTCAACTTTAATTGAAACTGGCAAAACGTACCTTGCCTCAATGAATGCACCCGCAAAAAGAAAAAGAGATGATGAAGAAGATGCTGGTCCTAAAGATAATAAAAGGCGCAGATTAAATTAATATTTTAAACATCATTTAACACGCCAAAGGGTACATGTGCTGCCGTTATATGGGGCGAGGCAATACCACATTCAAATGGTTTGTCATCGAAAAATATATCGGCACCAAATACTTTTAAAAATTCTACTTTTTCGAGCCCACCTAAAAACAATGCTTCGTCTAGACGAATATCCCAAGCTCTTAATGTGTTAATCACTCTTTCATGTGCTGGTGCTGAACGTGCGGTGACTAAAGCCGTGCGCAAAGGAATGGCTAAATCTTGTTTTTGTAATTCGTGCAACACGGTTAAAAAGCTTTTAAAAGGCCCCGGCGGCAAAGGTAAATGCGCTTGCTCTGTTTCTGATTGATTAAATCTATCTAAACCCTCTCCCTGAAAAACACGCTCAGCCACATCTGAAAACAATACTGCGTCGCCATCAAAAGCAAAACGCAATTCATCTGATACATATTGATTGTCATTACCATCGAATAACACCGCTGCTGCCATACCATCTTGAATAGCGGAACGCACATCATTTGGATTTAAAGATAGGTATAAATGTGCACCAAAGGCTTTAGCATAGCGATAAGGACTGCTGCCACCAGAAAAAACGGCTCGCGTGATATTTAAACCATAGTGTTGTATAGAATTAAAAATACGTAATCCTGTATCAGGGGTATTTCTTGATAAGAGCAATACTTCGACTAAAGGATCTTTTTGTTTTCTTTTTTCATTAATCAATAAAAATTTTTTCACTAAATTAAAAGCAGCACCTGGCTCTAGCATCACGCGTTCATTATCACACTGATATTGCCTAAAGGCTTTAAACCCTTCTTCTTCGTAAACACGATGACTATCATCTAAATTAAATAAAGCCCTAGAAGAAATCGCTACTGTTAATCTGTTCAAACTACGCACTAAATGCCTCCTGCTCCCACCAATAAGCCTGATAAGGATAATATAGCCCGAAGCGAAGCGATTTGCTTTCTAAAACGTCTAAGTCATTGATTAATCTAGCATATTCAGTAAGTTGTGGAAGGTGATCAGCTGGTATAGGCTTATCTAATGTTAACTTAAAGTCGATAATCCAAGCACAATTTGTATTTAGGTCTATAAAAAACTTATCTAAAATACGAGTTTGTAGTTTATTGTTTTTCATGAAATTTAAAGCAAATTCGTTTTGAATAAATGCGTGATTTTTATCCATAATCCAAGAAAACTGACTATCTTTTTTACACTGTTCAATTATTTTGGTCACCAACTCTGTTGCGTCTTTAAGATCACTTTCGTATAAGCCCATCGCCAATAAATTATTAGTATGTGATTTTGAATTTAAATGTGCTGCATTATCCCACGCTGCAAATAAGCGATGAACATAAGAGCCTATAATAGATAATTTTTCGTAATGCAAAATAGGGGGTCGATTCAGAGGGTTGTCTTCTGTTTGTTCACTTTTGAGTAAAGATTTTTCTTCACTCTTTTTCCAAGGTAAAGAATTATTGAGCGCTAATCGAAATTGAAAAGGCATATAATTTATGCTTTCATTTTCGGATTCAGTATCTGATTGAGTCTTATTTAAATTATCTTCTGTTTGTTCACTTAAGTAAATTGGCTGTAAATAGGGATACAATAAAGATAAAAAGCTATTTTTGGGTGGCTCTTTTTGTGTTTTTTGATCTGTCACATAAGACCAAATAAGTTGTTTTTTAGCACGGGTTGCTGCAACATATAATAACCGTTGTGTTTCATATATTGCTTTTTGTTGTGCTTGTCCGTAGATAAAGTCGTATAACCTCGATCGTTTAGCCATAGTATATTTAGGCGCAATCAGCCAATCTACGTGTTTCTCATAAGGAATTTCGTGATAAATAACCAAAGGCTGATCTTCTTTTATAGTAGTATGATGCAATCCTGGAATAAAAACATAATCAAATTCCAGCCCTTTCGCTTTGTGTATCGTCATAATTTGAATAGAGCTGTGTGCGGCCATTTGGCTAGATTTTTGATAAAGCGAACTCAGTTTATTTTCTAATGCCTCAAAATGACCAAACTCATTTCCTTCTTCCCATTTTTGCAATAACTCAAAATAAGCATCAGAATTCGTATCGTTTTGGTAAAACAAATCAAAACCTAAACTTTTCCATAAATGTTCAACAGCCTGATGCAAAGGTAATCGATATTGATTTTCTAACCAATGCTCTAATACTGTTTTGATTTTTTGAATGCGTTGCTGACCTTCTACACTTAAATAAGAAAAATCCGCTTCGCTGATTAATTCACTGTCTTCAATATGCTGTGACATTAACCATAAATCGGCCAAACTTAAACCACAAACCGGTGATCTAAATAAACTATACCAAGCTAATCGATTTTCTATTTGTACCAAAATACGTGTTAGCATAAATAAATCACTAATCAATTGACTGTCTTTTAAAGAAAGCATATCAATTGCTTGATAAGATAACCCCTTATTTTTTAATTCTTGAAAAATTTCCTTAGCATGATGTCTTGCTCGTACTAAAATTGATATGGTCGCGTTTGGATCTGTCGACATTATCGTTTGAATATGTGTCACAATCAATTTGGCTTCTTCAAAGGAAGAAGGGAGAGCATAACATGTGACATCACTAGGGGTTAATTTTTGTGTGGCATTTGAAGAGCTGTAGGCAATTTTCCCCAACACCATGTCATTTTCTTTAGAAAAAATGTTTTCAAATGATTTATTTACCCAGTCTATAATCTTTTCATCTGAACGAAAGTTGCTGTTTAGCGTGATATTTTTCGGTTGGATTTCACCAAACCCTTGTGATCTCAATTTTAAATATAAACCAACTTCTGCCCCTCTAAACCGATAAATAGATTGCATGGGATCGCCCACCACAAATAATGTTCTACCATCGTTAGGTTGCCAACCATTCACTACTTTTTCAAATAATTGATACTGTATAGACGAGGTATCTTGAAACTCATCTATTAATAAATGTTTAATTTGATAATCTAAAATCAATGCTAAATCGGTGGGGTTATCTTCTTCTCCTAAGGCCTCTAACGCTCTTAGACTTACTTCGATAAAATCGACCTTATTATATTGTTTAAATATTAACTGTAAATGTGCCACTAAAATGGGCAAGCATTCCCATAATGCTTGCAATAAGTGCCATTCAGGTTCTTCTAACTCAACTGAAGGCAAATCGTTAATCACCCTGAGCTGTTCAACCAGATTTTGATTTTGCTCAATTTTTGAAATAAAAGCCAAAAATATTTTTTTCATCTCAGGCTCCGTAGGCGGAAAACCTGAATTTTTGTCTATTTTTTTGCGTATTGATTGTGTTGCTGTAAAAACCAATGAAAGCAATCCTTTAAAGATATCCAGATTTTCGTAAGTATTATCTGGAAACTCAGAAAGATTTAAACAATTTAAAAGTTCATGCTGTTTATTATCTGAAAACAGTTGACTTGCTGCAAAGCTAGCTAAGTTTACCCATTGACTTTTTAAATCATTTGAAAGTAATCGGTTTAAGTGATGATAGGCTTCTTCATGTATACTAAATAAACTATCTTGAATGAGTGTACGAATTTTATCTGCATTTTTTCTACCATTCATCACCAATTGTAGCCATTGATCACGACGAGATAACATATCTAATAATAAGTCATTTACCACTTCATAACGATTATGAAAATGTTGTAAAATTAAACATAAATTGTTTGTCCAGTCGTTCTTATCTTCGATGGTAGTAAAAAATTGCTCTATTGCTTTTTGATATAAATAACGAGGATTCTCCTCAATATCGGGCATGCCACCCATTCCAGCTGTTACAGGCAAACTCTTGGCTAGTTGGCTGCAAAATGAATCTATCGTAAAAATTCTCAATCTGTGTGGATTTTCGACTAAATGCCATTGTTTTGCCTGGCTTCTTGCCAATACTTCATTGGCCATTTCTATGTGATCAGGCTTGGGTTTTTCTAAAGCCTGAATAATTCTTGAACGCATTTCAAAAGCGGCTTTTTTAGTAAAAGTCAGCGCAACGATTTGTTCTGGGTTATCTACTAGGGTTAATAACTTTAAAAAGCGGCGTGTTAATAACTCCGTTTTACCCGAACCAGCTGGTGCTTGTACGATATAAGACTGGGAACAATTTAGCGCTCGTGTTCTTTCTTCGATGTCTGTTAACATACTTTATTGTCTCGACCTCACCTTCATTAGAATCATTCTAATCTATAGGCACAGTCTAATGTAGGGGCCGACCATCGTGTCGGCCCAAAAAATAAAAGGGACGACACGGTGGTCGTCCCCTACAATAAATCATTTGGATGAATAACAGCTCAATTCATCTGACTGTTTTTTTTGGGTGGATGCCAATCTAAAGGATAAACGCTTTTTTCTATAGAACTATGTAATTCAACTAAGGGAAGTGGTTTACTAAAAAAATACCCTTGTATATAATCTGCTTCCATTTCTTTTAATATATTGTATTGATCAACGTTTTCAACCCCTTCAACCACCAAACGCATATCTAATGTTTTTGCCATTAAAATAATACTTTTTATCATACTTTTAAGTTTTGTTTGAGTTAAGATATTGGTGATAAAGCTTCTATCTATTTTTAGATAACTAAACGGAAAATGATGCAACGTACTCAAACTGGAATATCCTGTTCCAAAATCATCTATTGCAATTTGAATGCCTTTTTTTCTTAATTCTTCTAAAATATACAATTCTGAATCAGAATGTTTCAATAAAACAGATTCAGTGACTTCTACTTTTATATTTTGATAACTTAAGAAATTTTCTTTAATCGCACGTTCTATCTCAAAAATAATCTCATTGTTTTCTAATTGTTTAGCGGATACATTAATACATATATACCAATTTTCTTCTGGTTTGTATTTTTCTATTAATTTAGCCAGCGTTTCACATGATTGTTGAATAACAAAATTACCTAGTTCTACAATCATGTCACTTTCTTCCGCAATAGGAATAAATTGCTCCGGAGAAACAAATCCTAATTCGGGGTGATGCCATCTTAACAATGCTTCAAAACCAGCGATTTGGCCATTTTCTGCTAAAACGATGGGTTGATAAAATACACTAAATTGCTTTTTATTTAGTGCTGATTTCAAGTTGTTAGAAATACGAAATTTCTTCTGAGCTTCTTCTCTTAAATCATTATCATAAAATACAAACCGACTTTTTCCCGATTTTTTTGCATGATATAAAGCAATATCGGCATCTCTGAATATTTCATCGGAAGAGATGTAAGGCGATGTTTTATTGCACCATACTATCCCCATACTGACTGAGGGATTAATTAAATACTCTTGTATTTTAATAGGCGAGGTCAACACACTTGCCATACGCGTAATCATCATATGAAAAGAATGTTTATCTACAGGTTTTTGTATAATGACAGCGAATTCATCGCCACCTAAGCGTGAAACCGTATCGGTATTTCTTACAATACTAGCTAAAGATTTTCCGACATGAATTAATAATTTATCCCCAACAGGATGTCCCATCGAATCATTAATATACTTAAAATTATCTAAATCAAATAATACTAAAGCAAAATCTTCAGACACAGCGCGTTTAAATCTAAGTAATGCTTGCTGTAATCTGTCATTTAACAAATTTCTATTTGGTAATTTAGTTAAAAAATCATGCATGGCATCATGCACCAATTGCTCTTCTATTTTTTTATTTTTTTCAATATCACTTTGAGCGCCCACCATCCTCACAGGCTGATCATTTGAATTCACCAAGGTGACCCATTTTGAAACAAACCATAAATACTGACCATTTTTATGCAGTAATCTATATTCACATTGGTAATTTTTTTCAACATTACTTTTAAGTGATTCTTCAATGTGATACAAAAGTTTTTCACAGTCTTCTGGATGCACTCGTTGAAGCCACATTTCTTTGCTTTCTTCTAATTCTGTTTCTTCAAAGCCTATCATCTGATTCCATCTTTTAGAAAAAAATACCCGACCTGAAGAAATATCCCAATCCCACAATCCATCATTTGAACCTTTTGCCGCCAATGCATATCTTTCTTCTCGAAGAGCAACATCTTCCGTGACCCTTTTGAGCGTTCGCTGATGTTCTTTATATTGTTTATCTATTAGTTCTTGTGATGTTTTAGTCACAAAATTCATTTGTGTCTCATAGTGAGCAGTAAGCCATTCGATAGAATTCTTACTGGTAAGGTAAGGACGAATAACAAAATAAAAAATCAATGGTACCGAAACTAGTACTAATAAAAATGCATCTAAATAAACTGCCGCTGTTGATATCATCAGTGGTTGTAAATAGGGTAAAACAAACATGATTGAGCCTTCTACCAGACATTCAATCAGGGCAATTTTAATCATAATTTGAATAATTTCTTTGCGCGAAAAAATCATGAGTAGGCCCCCTATCAATGGATTTATCGATAGGGAACTCATAAACTTTAAAGCATTTTTTCTTTTATTCTACAGAATGAAGATAAATGACAAGTTCGACAGCTTTGCATACCACTTTTAGGAGCAACCTGTGCTTCACCGCTCATAAATGCCGTTGTAAGACCAGCTAAATGATGTCGCCAATAACTTAATAATGCTTGCCACAGCGAGTTGTTATTCAGTGTTTCTTGGCAACTGATACCATATTTGTTTAAGAGACTTTTTTGATGTTCTATAGATTTTACATCAGGTAACACATTTTCACTGTAAGTAATACCAACAAAATCACATTCCCCTGTAGGCTTAACCACACCAAAAGCAACCCCTAAAGGCACATAATCTGTTTCTATCAAACAATAAATGGGCAATTGCGGCTCATTAAGCCGTTCGCCAAAACAGTCTGCAAAACTGGCTTGACCTGTTTTATAGTCAATTAAAATAGCCTCTCCTGAGGTGGTTAAATCTACCCTGTCTATTCTTAAATTAAGTGCCAACCCTTCGATTTGCATTGTCTGCCAACTTTCTCTGAGTAGCACACTAAAAGGTTCTCTTTTCTTTTCTAAATTTAACCAATTCATTAATACTTTTGTTAAATTAGCCGTTTCATTTTGCCAAAAAACCTCCCCTAAACGATTAGGTTCTTTTTCTTGAAAAAGAATAATGCTTTTTTTAATTTTATCTTGAATCAGCGATTCTAATTCTTGAACTGAATAATTTAACAATGTCTGATGATCTTTGAGCGTTGACCAAATTTTATCTAAAATATCATGCAAGAGTGTCCCTCTTTCCATCACGCTTAGACCTAAAATAGACTCTTGCAGCGGTAATTTTAATTTAAGTCTTGCTTCTGAAAAACCTTTAAAAGGACAAATCGCCTGACATTTTAAAATACGTGTGCCGCCTGAAATTTTTTCATTTTTATCTACTTTAGGCGCATGATTATCTTCTACTTTTTCTATCCTAAATTCTTCAACAATCTGAACAGCTTGACTCTGTTTTAATTTTTCGACCTCTAAAATTGACATACTACGAATGCATTCACTTGGTAGACAAAGCTTATCTTCGTCGTACTGGCTATAAGAAAAAATAACGTCTGGTGCCGAAAACTTTAGCCTTTCTGTCATTTTTGAAGCCAAATCGTATTCTCTTTCAGCAGACGCATGTGGCATGGCTTTTTGGCGTTGCAATTGATAAGGTAAAAAAGGATTGGGATCCGGAGAAGCAGGCCAATTGTGATTATTCATACCCATTACCCATAAATGAGAAAAAAGCTGACCCGTACCTTCTAGTACGCCCATAATATTCACAGGCACATCACCTGTTTCTGCTTGAAAAGGAATAAAGGTTAAATAACTTTCAAAATCATTTAAATGTTCTTCATATTTTTTATGCGACACAACTAATGATAATCTTGAAAACACTTCTAAAGCCTGATAAAAATGATGCACGATTTGATATTCTAAACTAGATAAGATGCGCGCTCCAGGAAAATCAAAGATCTCTAGGTAAGATTTCACTTTTTGTATAAAACCAGACAAATGAATAGCTGTTTGCTCTGGATTTTCACTATGCATTTTTTGTTTCAGATTATGGATTAAAGTTAATATCATACTGGATTCAGTATGTTGTGATAACCAATGATGCAACTTATCAAAAGACCAGATAGTACGTCCATTTTGTTTTAGTAAACCCATCACACGCAAATTTTCACTTTGCTCTTGACTATTTTTACTCAAATAAACATGACGCAACATAAAATCAATATCTGCTAAACGTGCGTATTTTTGCTGCACAATGTTCAATATTTTCAATACCACTTTTACAAGTGTTTGACTACCCAGTGGCGTACCCGCAGATAAACTAAATCGATTGGTGATTATTTTTTGTGCGCAATACTTTTGTTCAGGATGAAATACTTTTACAAATGCCTCTTCTATCTTTTGGCGATGCATAGCCAATTCAGGATGAACGACACCAATATTTTTCTCCCCTCTATCGACAAGTGCTTTTGCCCATTTGGCGATTGTGTCACATTCTTCTGTTGCTGTTCTAAAGCTTAATTGTTGAGAAACGGCAGATGATAGTCTCAAATTAACTTGAGAAAAGGTGAGCAATGATAATACTTGATTATAAATAGGAGGCAGATCATCAAACCCCAATAATATCCAGGATTGTTTTTGAGTAAGTTTGATCAATATTTCAGGATGTGAAACAAAATAAGAGGCGCGTTCAGATGCTGTTATCCATTGTTGATGGTTTAGTTGTTTTTTAAAAAACTGTCCCCATACCACAAATTTTTTAGCATCATCAGTGAGTTCATTAAAAAAATGATTTTCTTCAAAGTAATCAGACATTCCCCATAAATGCAGATGACGCCAAGCTTGCATAACTAAACTGGTTATTTTTGATAATTGAACAAACCCTTCTGGATACTGTGTTTGAATAATGTTAGCCCATAACGCCCTTTCTTGTTCTTTAGTTAACATAACAGGTACATTCAAGGTGCTAAGCTCATAAGCTTGCCAAATTTCGTTGAATTTTTCTTCTAATGTATAAATATTGGGTTTTACCCAAGTTTTTTTGAATTGTTTTTGTTGATGGTTTTCTGCGTATCTTAATATTAATTTGTCTTTTAATCGGCTATTCACCGTAATAAGAGTGTGCCCTTCTAAAATATATTTCAGCACGTCATCGTAAGAAAGTTGGCTCATTATAAACTCTTTATTTAAACATTCGTCTTATATATACCCTATTCAGTTACACTTAAATATATTAAATTAAAAATGGAGCAACTGAAAAATGGATAACACCGAACACTCAAATCCCGTTATACTCTTTTCATATCCCAAACCAGATAATGATTTAAGCACCATGAAAAAAACAGATACCGTATTTCTAGAACGTCCTACTGCCGGTTTAATTGGCCACAGAGGATTACCAAGCAAAGCGCCTGAAAATAGTCTGTTAAGCTTTGAACTCGCTGCAGAGGCAAAACTGAGCATGGTCGAATTTGACGTTCAGGTAACCAAGGATGATCACCTGGTTATCATGCATGATGATACCATAGACAGAACCACTACAGGCAAAGGCTTAGTCTATAAACTGACGAGTAATCAACTTAAAGCTTATACTCTCAAAAATCATCATGATGTCAAAAATAACGAATTATCTATTCCTACTTTAATAGAAACCATGGATTTATTACACACACGTCAAATCCAAGCTAATATCGAACTTAAATTACCCGAAGATTTGCCCGAAAATGAACTTGCCCCCATTCGAATAAAATTGCTCACTAGTTTTAAACACTATTTAGACACACATTGGAAAAATAAAACACCTTGGCCATTGGTTTCTTCTTTTGATCATCCTATCTTAATTCAACTTAGAAAAAGCTACCCGGCAATCCCTATTGGTTTTTTAAGTGAACAACCCACTGAAGAGCATTTAAACCTAGCTATACAACATAAACCGGCTAGTGTTAATGCCAAATTTTCACACATCACCGAAGATTTTGTAAAATCTGCATCTGAAAAAAAGGTGCCTATCTTGGCATACACAGTGAATGACCCTGAAAAAGCACAAACATTACTTGATTGGGGCGTTTATGCATTATTCACCGATCTGGGAGATATGCTCGCTCCACTCTTAAAAAACAACGCCTCTAGCAATAAAGTAAATATCGGAAAATGAAGCTAACTAAGTATTTAGATATGAGTGTGCTTTATGTTAAGATTCTGTCATGAACAGAGAAATGATCACAATTAGAAATCTATCAAAATATTATGGTTTTGGGGCAGATCGCATAGAAGCCCTAAAAAATATTAATTTAGATGTCAAAATAGGTGAAGTATACGGTATTATCGGTCGCAGCGGCGCGGGCAAAAGCACCCTCATCCGTTCGGTAAACATGCTAGAAGTTCCATCTGAAGGAACAGTGTTTGTTAATAAACTAAATTTAACTGCCATGACAAATATCGAATTGCGAAGAGCTCGTAAGCAAATCGGTATGATTTTTCAACATTTCAACTTATTAGAGTCTAGGACTGTTTTTGAAAACATTAGTCTCCCTTTAGAATTAATAGGGGCGACCAAAACAGAAATTAAACATCGTGTTAATGAACTGCTTAACTTAACTGAATTAAAACGTCACCAAAAACAATATCCACATCAACTGAGTGGCGGACAAAAGCAACGTGTGGCAATCGCGCGAGCATTAGCAACTTCACCCAAAGTGTTGTTATGCGATGAAGCCACTTCAGCGTTAGATCCTCGTTCGACTCAATCTATTTTAGAGCTACTCCGCTCTATCAACAAAGAATTAAATCTCACCATTATGCTTATCACACATGAAATGGATGTGGTAAAAGAAATCTGCGAAAGTGTGGCAGTATTGCATGATGGAGAAATTATTGAGCAGGGAGCTGTTTTAGATATTTTTACAAACCCACAAACTCAAGTAGCCAAAGATTTTATCAAAACGTCCACCAGAATGGATATTCCCAAATCGCTACGAAGATTACTGAGACCCAAACCAGAAGAAAATGACAGCCGTCTTATCCGAATTTCTTACCGAGGTAGTGCCACATCTCAACCTATTATTGGTTATCTCATTTCCCATTTTAAATTAACCATTAATATTATTCAGGCCAATATCGAAACCATTCAAGATGAAACAGTGGGTGTATTGGTCGTTGAAGTATCTGGCACCGAAGAGAATTTTCAGCAGGGTCTTCTATTTTTAAACCGCAATCAACTTAATGTCGAGATAATAGGATATGTACACAGAGCTGCTACAGGCTTTGCTTGAAACGCTGTTAATGGTTTTTGCTTCTGGCCTAATCGCTTGCGTATTAGGCTTACCAATCGGCGTACTGCTTTCCATTACACGTAAGAATCAAATTTGGGAAAATCCTGCTTTTCATTACATTCTTGCTGGAATAGTCAATGCTACTCGCTCTATACCCTTTATTATCTTAATGATCGCGATTACGCCATTTACCAGGTTGATTATGGGTACTTCTATCGGTGTACTGGCTACCTTAGTACCACTTAGTTTAGCAGCTATCCCCTTTTTTGCGAGAACAGTTGAAACTGCATTGGAAGAAGTACCCGATAGACTGGTTGAAACAGCGTTATCGATGGGCGCGACACAAATGCAAATTATACGCAAAGTACTTATCCCAGAGGCAAGTGCCAGCATTTTGAGTGGCGTCACGCTCACATTGGTTAGCTTAGTTGGTTATTCTGCTATGGCGGGTGCTATTGGTGGCGGTGGCTTGGGCACACTCGCCTTTCACCACGGTTACCAACGTTTTGATACCGGTATTATGATTTCGACTGTGGTGATTTTAATTTTTGTGGTTCAACTTATTCAAATGGCAGGTGACTATGCGGTCTCAAAATTCCAGCATTAAGATAATTCGTTTTATTACCCATATCACGATAACCTTAGTGATGATGCTAGGTCTCTATGCTTGCTCCCACAAACAACGTGGCTCAAATGAAATCTACATTGGTACTATTGCTGGCCCTGAAAGCGATTTAGTGAAAACAGCTCAAGCCATTGCAAAAGACAAATATGACTTAACCATAAAAGTCATCGAATTTGAAGACTACAATACGCCCAACACGGCTTTGGCAGAAGGCTCTATTGATGCCAACATGTTCCAACACCAACAGTATCTTGATTTTGTCATCGCACATAAAAAATTCCCTATTCAAAGCATTGGCAAAACATTTATTTACCCAATGGGGGGATATTCAAAAAAATATACCACTATTGGCCAATTACCTGAAAAAGCCATTATTGCCCTACCGAATGATCCCAGTAACAGTGAACGTGCATTAAGACTCCTCGCTGATGCAGGCTTAATCACATTGAGCATGCCTGATAAAAATCAGGTCACTGGTCTTAAAAATATTACCTCTAATCCGAAACAGTTTGTCTTTAAAGAACTTGATGCTGCACAATTACCTAGAGCATTGGAAGATGTAGATTTGGCCGTGATTAATACTAACTATGCTATCCCAGCAGGACTCAAACCTAAAAGGGATGCTATTATTATCGAATCGAGCAAATCTCCTTATGCTAATATTGTTGCTGTCAGAACAAATGAAGCGGATGAACCAAAATATCAACAACTGATGAACTCACTTCATTCACCCGAAGTACTAGATAAAGCCAATGAATTATTTGATGGGCAAGTACTGCCCGCCTGGAAGTAGAAAACATTTATGCCTAAACTAAGTGATATAGTATACAAATTCATACCTCATTTTTTTTGGGCAATGCTGTTGTGTCTTTTTCATACAGGAATAGCTAATGCTAATAATGGACTAGATAACATGAAAGCACCCCACATACCTTTACTCGTAACAGATGCAACAGCCGATCAAACCTTGCCGAATAAGCTCCGAATTCTACCTCATTATCATGGCATTGCTGGAATAGTCGGTTCTGCCCAATTTAATGAAATGGGTTTGGCTGCCATTGTATCAAAAATTCAAGCTCATCATCCCAAGAAAAAAATATGGTTAGTTGATTTGCGTCAAGAAACCCATTTTTTTGCCAATGGTCAACCTTTAAGCTTTTATGGCTATCATAATAGTGCCAATATTGAAAAATCTTCTGCACAAATTCTTGAAGAAGAATCTAAAGTTATTTCAGATTTTCAACATAAATCTGAACCCACAATTGTTAACTTAGTGGTGGATAAAAAGAACGGTGAAATCACTAAAACTCGTCCTGTTCAAATGAATTTACAAACAAGTGAGTCTGAAGAAAGCTTAGCTAAAAAACATGGCTTAGCTTACAAAAGATTTTACATAACCGATCATAAAGCGCCCACTCCTGAAGCTCAAAAAGAACTTGTCACTTTTATCAATCAACTCGATGCAGATGATTGGGTCATTGTACACTGCCGAGGCGGAAAGGGTCGCACCACAACTTTTATGTTACTCACTGCAATATTAAAAGACAGAGAACAACACAAAGTAAAATCTGTTCAAGAATATATTGAAGAACAAATTAGCTTAGGCGGCACAAACTTGTTTAACACAGATGACGGTGATGATGCTCTTTGGCAAAAAGAAAATAAAAAACACCGTGCTAAATTTATAGAACAATTTTACTCTGAGAGTAACCGTGGTCATTGACCCATTGTGCCAATTAATAATGATACCGACAAGAAATAATCGTTAAAACATCATTTTCACAAGAATAAACAAGTCTGTGTTCTTCATCAATTCTACGAGACCAATAACCACTAAAATTCCCTTTTAATGGCTCGGGTTTCCCTTTTCCTTGAAAAGGAGAACGAGTGCATTCTTTGATTAATTCATTAATTCGACGCAATTTATTTTTATCAAGTTTTTGCCAATATAAATAGTCTTCCCAGGCATTATCGTCAAATAATATCATTTACTAGTCTTCTATCAGTTTTTTTTCTTTTACTTGATGTTTTTTCACATTTTCAATGCTTTTTATCAGCCGTGCATTATTTTCAGGACTTTTCATTAAATATAATGTTTCCTGAATTGCGTTGTAGTCTTCAAGTGAAAGGATAACAACAGGCTTTTCATTTTGCCTAGTGATAATAATCGGGGCATGATCATCGCACACTTTATTCATAGTCGCCGTAAAATTCTTTCTCGCTTGTGTGTAGGTAATCGCATCCATATTAGCCTCCTCATATATCATCACATTACAAAAGATTACCATATCAGTACCTAATCGGTAAACATTTAAATTAGTTTCAAAACTAATTCTCTCTATTCCAATATTTCTTGCCACAAAGTGACTCGCGATGGGCCACTAGGCGTCGATGAGGTGGTAATTTGATTATTGGCCACTTCTGTTAATTCTTGAAAGTTAAAAGCACCATTTCTATTAATATTACCTCTCGCAACAATGCTGCCTTTTACAGAACCTGAACCATTATGGTTGTAATCTCCGTTTGTCCAGACGACAGAATAATCATTGTTACTGCCGTTAAAATTCACATTTCCTTTAGCAATAATCGCTACCGTCACAGCTGAATTACTTTTACCGGCGCCCCCTTGCTGGCCTGAACCATTTTTGCTGACATCGCCAGTAGAAACAATGGTCGCATTAGAAAAATTACCCGATATAACAGCATTACCATTACAATAATAAATCTTACCACCTTGATCGCCGCTTAAATTGATATTACAAGTACTGGCTGCAGCTTGTCCTTTTAGCTGATTTAAATATGCATCAGTAACTGCGGGGATATCCACTGTTGGGGTATTTGATTGTAAAAGTGAGGCCGACACATTATTTGCATTAATAATGCCACTGGCTGTCACAATTCCGCCATTGATAGTCGTATTACCATTTAAATTGACATTTTTATTGGCATGAATGTTTCCATTGAGTGTTTTTTTACCATTTATATTAATATCTCCCCCTGAAATCAATCCTGAACCACCAATATAAGTTGCGCTAGAACCCGCAGTGGGTTTGGTCATAGTAATTTTTAAAGTGGTTTTAGCAGCGGCTGCGCTTGAATTATCTGATTTGGTATACCCTCTTACTTTGACAGTAACGTCTGCACTAGTCCATACCACATCGTTAGGATCAATCCAATAATATCCTCTCGTTCCTATATTAGGGCTGCCTGCTGCTGTTGTGGGAATCGTATTTTGCCAAGTACTTGAATTCCATGTCGTGTTTGGATCTTTTAACCATTTATTAAAACTCGCAGCACCTGTTTCTGCTGCCATAAAAGAAATGGCTTTTGCATTTTGATTGGCTACCATTTTTTCTTGCATCATACTACCGCGCATCGATGTCATTGTGACGACAGCTGCAACAGAAATGACCAATAAAGCAATGATAAGTGCTCCTCCTTTTTGAAAAATTAATCTGTTTTTAATGTTCATATGAAACCTCAGCTTGCATATTTTGAAATTAATTTTTCTCTTAAAGTTGATGTAAAAGTATTTGTTTTTCCATTGGTTAAAATAATACTCATTCTCACACTGTCAACTTTACTCCAATCTGATGGTGCTGCAATAAATTCGGCATTACTAATCACTTTATCGCTATTTGCATCTACCCCATATAACAATGTCATACCTGCTATGTCTCCAACTAGTGCGGTGCCATTACAAAATAGTTGATTATTTGCGTAAGTAAAAGTATCGGTTTGTACGCCATTAACCACTTGGCCTAAGCAATTTTTTAATCCTGTGGCACCTGTAAACGTCACGGCTAACTGGCTGGTTGTACTTGTACTGCTAATCGAATCTGCTTGTCTCACAATTCGATTCACCGTGCCTGAAATAAATCTTAAGGCTTCTATGGTATTATCTAAATCTCGTTTTGTGCTCACCGTTTTTTGATTTGTTGCAAAAGCACTAATTAAACCACCCATTAAAAAAAGTCCAATGACCATGGCTATCATGAGCTCTATTAAGGTAAAGCCTTTTTGTGAACGCTTTTTCATTATCATGCTTTATCTCTTATTCATCACAATTTAAGTACAATCAATTGCTGGAATACTGATACTTTGAATAAGCTGTTGTGCCGCTTGGGAAGTGTCAGTGCCAGTATATTTAATTTTATTGTCTTGCCATGAAATGGTAATGGTATAAATAGGAATATTGCCGGTTGCATCATAAGCCAAACTACCGCTCCAATTTGGCAAACTATTTGTGTTGCTGGTTACCCATTCTGAAACAATGGTATCTTTACTGCCTGGCAGTGCACACATCCCCGACCATAAGCGTTCAACTAAATCATTTGCTTGAAGTGTCGCAACAGAGCGCTGATAACTTGCATAAGAATATTGTAAAGCTTTTACTTGCAATACACCGACACCAAGCAAAGCAATAGAAAGCACCACCAAGGTTATTAACACTTCAATTAAAGTAAACCCTTTGTTTTTTAACATGATGTGCTTTGTACTCCTGCTTTTCCTATGGCAGTTAAACAAACCCATTTACTATTTGTTGAACCAGTCGCAGAAGCTTGTATAGATTGAGTTGCTGCCGGTTCTAAATACCCTCCTGTTGCATACTGAATAGCAGTGGGTCCTGTTAATGTAACCGTTGTATCAAGAGGGTTTTGAATACGAATAATTTGTTCTGAACTATCTCTTACACCATTACCAGATGTATCCAAAAACATAATCCAACCTACATGCCAATTACCACTACCCGTACAACTCGTTTGATCGCTGCTTGGACATAAAGAAACCATTTGATTTCTTTTTACAGCTTCAGCCCTGGCAAGTTGTAAGGCATAAAGCATTTCCTGGGCCGAATTATTGGCTTGATTATCAGCCATTAATGCTCTGAAGCTTGGCACCCCCACGGTCATCAACAACCCCATTACCACCAATACCACCATCAATTCGATGATGGTAAAACCATGATGATGAACAATATATATGTGCCTATTCATTAGTTCCAACAACCTGAGGTTGTGGGTGTTTTGGCACCAGTTTGAGACAAAGTTAATGTACCGCAGCTATCGGTTGCTTGCGTACTCGTGCTAATAGGAACCCCTGAAAGAGTATAAGTATCCATCGCTACCCCACTCACCGATAAGTTGTAATATTTTGTGGCATCGTCTTTTGGAGAAGCCGTAAAAGGCAAGACTGCTCCAACATAAGTGCCATTAGTGGTGTAATACCGCTCCATATATTGCGCCAATTCGAGCAACGCTGTTTGCGCATCCACTCGCCGACTTTTTTGCAGATGAGTCGTATAGGCCGGGTAAGCAACGGCACTCAGAATACCAACAATCACCATCACAATCATCAGCTCAATCAACGTAAACCCATTTGCTTGTCTTTTTGACTGTATATAATTTTGGTAAATCTTTTTTATACGAGGCATCTGGTTAATCCTTTACTTTTAGAAAGCATTTATCTATATATACAGAATTATAGTCTCGATAACTTGACAAAACTGGCAAAATCAGTAAATAAAGAAGTATGGGTATTGATTAAACATTTTGTGAATAATTTAAGGAATTCATAGCGGATGACCTTTGAAAGTATCGACGCCTTAGAAGAACCTCCCCCGCTTAGGCGAACACTTTACCTTCTCTTAAGTTTTTGGTTTCTCCCATTCTGGTGCTTTGCAAATGCTGTTGGCAATGTGCTGCTCTTGTCTCATCCACTCTGGCGTCTTGATCTCACCGTAGTCATTAGCTTGCTCGGATTTTTAGGTCTATCTGGATGGATGTTAGACACTATTCGTCATAGCTGCCCCACCGACTACAGCTTTACAAGTTATTATTGGATAACCTGGATGATTGCAGTGGTATTCGCTCCTAGTCTAGACACTTTGTACTATGCAGCAAGTGATTGGCAAATGGCGGCTATGCCAGAAGATACCGTAATGCCTGTTGTCATCTACGGAGGCATTTATTATTTCTTACCGGGCTTAAGCTTGTTTTTCTTAGGTAACATCAGTTGGGAATACTACGCCTCATATAACTACTCAGTAGATTGGGCGTCGATTTTAGTAGACAACACTACCTTTGTGGCAGCTTTGCTGACATGGGATGCTTCCTTAGCAGATAAACAATGGCTGTTTATTACCCTTAGTGGATACTTATTTTATTTATTGCCTAAAGCTCAACGAGATAATTTGCTCAAAAAGCTCTCATGTACCGAAAGCTCTTCTAAGGTGGCTCTAACCACACGAAGACCCTTTAGGTTACTTTCAAGACGCTGATGGCCAGAATGCAGTTGGCCATTTTTTTCGTTATCTAAAGAAAAGAGCGTGCCTTGTCCGCCTGTCATGGCAAGATACACTTCTGCCAAAATAGAGGCGTCTAATAAAGCGCCGTGAAATGCTCGATGTTGATTATTGATTTCATATCTTTTGCACAAAGCATCCAAATTATTTCGTTGACCAGGATGTTTGTCTCTAGCCATCACTAAGGTATCAACCACTTTGCAGTGATCTCTCACCATGCCCCACGGCGAGCCTAACAAACCCAGTTCATAATCAAGAAAACCTAAGTCAAACGGAGCATTATGAATAATCAGTTCAGCACCTTGAATAAATTGCTTAAACTCCTCAGCAATATGCTCAAAATAAGGTTTGTCTGCGACAAACTCATTGGTGATGCCATGCACTCGCATCGCCCCTTCATCGATCATGCGCTTAGGATTTAAATACACATGAAAAGTTTTACCAGTGATTTTGCGGTGTAATAATTCGACACACCCTATTTCGATGATACGGTGCCCATCTTTGGTAGAAAGACCAGTGGTTTCGGTATCGAGTACAATTTGACGCATAAAATATTAACTTATTTTTTTACTTTCTAGGCGAGCAGCTTCGTCTACTCTATCGTTTTCGGGATGACCGCTGTGACCTTTTACCCATTCCCAGGTAATTTGGTGTCGACTGACTTCACTATCTAAAGCTTGCCATAAATCTTGATTTTTAACTGGCTTGTTCTCTTTGTTTTTCCAATTGCGTTTCTTCCAATTGACTATCCATTCGGTCATGCCTTTTTTCACATATTCCGAATCGGTACAAAGAACCACTTCGCACCCAAATTTGAGTGCTTTTAGACCTTCAATCGCTGCTTGTAATTCCATGCGATTGTTGGTGGTGTGAGGCTCATGCCCACTGAGCATTTTTTCGTTATCACCATGGATTAATAATGCAGCCCAACCGCCTGGTCCAGGGTTTCCGCTGCATGCACCATCTGTATATAATTTAACTAAAGCCATTTTTATTCTTTCGTTGATGAGATGACGTATTCTGGACAGTTTCCGCTGCCCAAACTTCTTTTTTGGCTGTTCGCCAATTGGGACGAATAGGGGTTAATTTTGCAACTCTTTTCACAAAATTTAAACAATAGCCTCCACCCAAACCAGATAACCAGCGAGGCACATGGTTTTCTAGCGTCTCCATTTTTTTCATGAGTTTAGCATGACCCAAAGGTGGGCGATAAAAAAAATGTTCCTGTTTCATTAATTCTAACTCAAGCAGCTGACACCAATCTACGATACGGTTAGCCATAATCAATTTTTGTTTAAAATGATAACTATGCCAAACACCCACTAAACTCATTGGATTAAAGCCCGTAATAATCAGTTGTCCTTCCGGCCTTAATATACGGTGCACCTCTCTCAGGACATGATGTGGCCGTTTAGTTGTTTCTAAAGCATGCGCTAATATCACCACATCGACAGAATCGGGTTGAAGCCCCAAAGTTTCTGGGTGAGAAATCATTTTACTAAACCGCAGATGCGGATTAACATAGTCACCCAACACTAATTTGTGCTGAACCAAACTAGATGTCAAAACAGGCAGCAGCGCATTATAGCCTATCCAAACTAAATGCAGGCCAAATACTCGAGAAAAAAGCTCCTTGAGTACTTGCTGCTCGGCTTCCACCAATAAATCACCTAGATGACCTTGATAGCAACCAGGTTGATTAAAGTTATCCATACTCTTCTTTACCAATGCGCAAAACAAAACTGTAAAACGAATGGGCTTGTAAATCAAAAAAAATATGTAGTTTGTTAGCATGCTTTTTTCTTGTCATGCCAGCGAAGGCTGGCATCCAGGACAGTAATATCTTTAGCTCTTTTCTTTATTCTGGATGCCAGCCTTCGCTGGCATGACAGTTTTGAGCATTTTCCAAGCTTTAAATTTCAGAATATTTATATCAGGTGAAATTATTCTGAGAAGCTGTTAGACTAAGAACTATCATGAATTTAGCTAACAAGATTATTGTATTGCTGAGCTTAGTGTTACTTGTGCTGACGCCAAGTTTTGGCAACATACCAAGTTTGGCAACCAAACAATCAACCAATATTATTTTGTTTAAACCACAAAAACATGGGCATGTCTGGTCTCGTCTTGCTGAGATTTTTAATTTAGATCACGCTGAACACGATCCCAATGTAAAATACTACATCCGGTATTATCTGAAAAACCCTTATTATCTAAACGAAATAGCCCAAAATGCTTCTGCTCATATTGGTTCGGTGATAGATGAAATCGAACGACGTCAATTACCGGGCGAACTGGCGCTGTTACCGATTATCGAAAGCGATTATAACCCTTATGCAAAAAACACTCGCACGGGAGCCAATGGCTTATGGCAATTAATGCCTTCTACCAATAAATTATTTAGAACCAAAAATTTAGGCATCGATACTCAATTGCCAGAGTATAGAATTATCGATTCTACTCATGCAGCCTTAAATTATTTAGAATATTTGCATGAATTTTTTCAAGGTGATTGGCTGCATGCCATTGCTGCTTACAACGTGGGTGAAGGTCGCATTAAAAAAGAAATTAAACAAAATAAACAAAGTAGTTTACCCTCCACTTTTTGGGATTTAAATTTACCCAAAGAAACCAAGAGCTTTGTGCCTAAGTTATTGGCCTTGGCCAGTATTATGAAAAACCCCGATAGATATCATTGTCGATTACATTTAATCACCAATATAAAACAACAACCTGTGAATGACAGCCCTGTTATTTGCTATGAGAATCCCGAGCATGAAGACTTGTTAGCGGTGCCTACCCCTAAACAAGCCTTTCAACATCAAGTGAAGCGTTATCAAATTAAGCCCGGTGATTCTCTTGTCAAAATTGCCAAAAACAATAAAGTATCTGTCACGCATCTAAAAAAAGCGAATAAACTAAAAAGCAGTCAAATTAAAACAGGCAAATTTTTGATTATTCCTGTTGCTTAATACCTCAAATCTCATTAAACAAGAAAAACCGATAAATGATTGAAAATAACGGACAAAATACCCGTTTTTAGCAAGCTAGTATGATAAAATAAGTCAATTTAATTTGCATCTTAAGGTTTGCTATGACAGATGTAAGCTCAGAAACTCCGCTTAAAGATTTACCACATCTTGCATTAATCGAGCTTGTACGCACCTTCGTGTCTGGTTTCCCATTTAAAGGCGTATGTGATGCTTTTATTCTTATGTGGTGTCAAGCACTGCTGACAAGTAAAAAAGATGAAGCTTTTTTTTATCAACGCTTAGATAGACTATCTGTATGCGACAAAGAAAAAACGTTTGAAAATTTAAAAGCAGTCATCGATGCTATTTATGAAAAACAAACTAACCGTTCTATAAAAACAAATTTCACAGGAGAGGAATGGCAAATATTAGAGCTGCGTGCTTTTGCTGAAGCGATTGCCATTCATGCCTATGAATTACAATTTATTCAAGCTCATATTTTTTACGATGATTTACCAAAATCATACATACTTACCGCATCTAAAAAGCTAGAAGAACAAGATGTTAAGCTTAACATAGATCGCATCGGTACGCTTATTTCTACTCGAGTAGAATTAGAAAATTATTTTGAAGCACTCAAAACAGAATTAATGAAATTAGATCAAGATGAGATTATTGCATTCCGATTAACTTCGCACAATCATGCAGTCGGTTTATATTTTGATTCTTGCTCAGGAAAATTTCATTTTTTAGATAGCAACCAAATGTCCGGCAGAAATACCTATTATATTGAAGCCGATCCTAAAGAACTCCCTGATATACTCTTTAATTCATTTCCACCTGGAACCTTAGAAACATATTCGCCTTTTTCGATAACCGCTTTTTCTCGTAATCAACACCCAGAATTAATCCAACGATTAAAGGCAATGACTCAGGAAATGCTTTTATCTGAAGAGAGATACAATAGAAAAAACAGCATTAATACCACTGCTCTTTTATTGCTTTGTCAACAAGGCGATATAGAATTAGTGCGGTTCTTGTTAGACAATCAACCAGTCGAAAATTTGAATCTTTCAAAAAACAATGTGGATAATTTAATTTTCAGAGCCAATCACTGTGGTCATCATGAAATAGTGAAACTGATATCAGAACACGAAATATACGGGTCTGCTCTTTTTTCTCAAGCTTGCCAAGATGGCAACATGCAAATATTTAATATCATGCTACCTCATGTAGCAAAAATAAATATCAATAGGCCAGATAAAAATGGAAACATCCCGTTGTTACTGGCTTGCCAAAATGGGCACTCAGAAATAGTTAAACTCTTATTGCACTATATTATAATAACAGGCAAAAATCTCCAAGACAATATTGATGCACGAGATAAAAATGGAAACACTTCATTGTCATTTGCTTGCCAAAATCACCATAAAGAAATTGTTAAACTCTTAATAGAAAATGGTGCAAATCAATCATCGCTTCCTACTTCTGCTGTTGCTTGCCAAAAAGGTGACATTGAAATCATTAATCTTTTACTTCAACTTGGCGAAAACAAATTTTCCTTGTTTTTTACGGCTTGTAAAGTAGGTAACACTTTTACGATTGAATATTTGCTACATCATCTTTCAAATGAAAAAATAAATGCACTTGATACAGAGGGAAATACGCCTCTTTTAATTGCCTATCAATACGGCCACACAGACATTATAAAGCTTTTAATAAAACAAGGCGCTAATCCATTAGCTCTTTTTTCTCTTGCTTGCCAAGAGGGTAATTTAACAAGCATTAGCTTCTTGTTAAACCACATGAACAAAGAAAACATCTATACACCTGATACAAACAACAGAACACCAATTTTGGTTGCTTATGAGCATGGCCATTTAGATATAGTGCGTTTTTTAATACAGGTGTGTACAAACAAAACTCACAATGACCATTCACTACTCTATACATCTTGTGAAAATGGCCTCTTTGAAGTAGTAGCGATGCTGCTAAAATTTGAAAAAGATCATGATATTAATTTAAGAACGAATACAGAGAAAACGACTCTTTTCTTTACCGCTTGCAAAAATGGTCATGCAAAAGTAGCTCAGCTCTTACTGCAACACAACAAAATGCAAAGTATCAGTACGCGTGATGTAAATGGCAAAACACCTTTTTTTATCGCTTGCGAGTCTGGTAAAACTGAAACCGTTTTGCTCTTACTAAATGACACTAGAATGCAAGAAACCAACGCCATCGACATCAATGGAAACACCCCATTGCTGGTAGCTTGTCAAAATGGCCATCTAGAAATCGTTAAGATATTGCTACAACATGGCGCAATGAAAAACATACATCATCAAAATAAATTTTATGAAACGCCTTTATATGCAGCTTGTCGCCAAGGCAACTTTGATATAGTTCAACTCTTGCTTCAACACGGTGCAAACAAATATATTAATATGCCTAATGCAGAGGGTTATTCACCGTTTTTAATCGCAGAACAAAATGGCTACCCCAAAATAGTTGCTCTCCTAAAAGAAAAGATGCTTCCTGGCGCACAAGAAACTGTCAAGTTATTTACCAAAAAAGAAAAAAAACAACCTATCTTCGTTCAAGAAAATAACCTTCACCTGCCGTTATTTGATAAAAAAAGAAAAGCGGCAAATAGCTTAACCGAACAACCGCCTTGCAAAAAGCAAAATACAGCCGATAGAATGGAAATCGAGAGACTCTATAAATAGAAAAAGCCGATAACCCGTAATAAATTACAGATAAAATGCATCTATTTCAAGTTAGACAAATGGTACAATGCTCTTATTTGATTGTTTAATAAGAAGTTGCTTTTTATGACTAAAGATTTAACACATGTATTATTTGAAACCTTTGTGCGAACATTTTCCCCTCAGATTGAGCGTGGAGGTGTCTGTAATGGTTTTACTTCTATGTGGCTTCAAGCTGCGCTAACAAGCAAAAAAGATTTGGCTTTTTTTTACAATCGCTTAGATGAAATTGCACTTGAACTTAAGCATAAAACGCCAGCACAGCTAAAAGAAGAAATCGAGGCTATTTATCATTCACATGTTGATCATTTACCAAAAACGACTTTAACCGAAGAAGAGTTGAAAAAAACAGAGTTTAGAGCCATTGCAGAAGCCGTCGCTATTCAACAAGATCCAGATAAGATTTTGAAGAACAAAATTCACCAAGAAAATAAAGAACAGCTCTACCCACTCACTGCTTCAAAAAAAATTGAAGAACAACATATTAAATTCAACATCGAACATGTTGGTCTTTTCATTCCTACCCTATCGGAATTGGAGCACTATTTGGAAAAAATGCAAACTGAATTACAGATGCATCCTCAAAGTGAAAGCATTGGATTTATGATCGATTCCTCAAATCACTCCACTGGTGTGCATCTTGACTCTGATTCAGGAAAATTCCATTTTTTAGACATTAATACTTTTGGAAAAAATCCCACCTATCATTCAGAAATCAATGCTAAAGAATTGGCCGCACTCATTTTTGATTCGTTTTTTACAAAAAAAGAAGATTATTGCCCAATTAAAATATCAGCTGTTTCTACTACCGATAATTCAGTTATCATCTCTACATTAAAAAATATGGCTCAAACTTCTTTGCTGACCAATCGTAACTTTTTAAGACAAAGTGAAAACAAACAACATATTTTTGCCTTGGCATGCAGAAATGGTGATATAGAAACCGTCGCACTTTTATTAAAAGAACCTGATATTGAAAATATCCTGAATACACCCTATGGAAAAGGCAGTTCCCCACTTTATCTTGCCTGCAAATATGGTCATACAGAAATCGTCAAGCTTTTATTAGCGACCAAAAACGAAGTCATGATCAAAAATATTGAAAAGCCAAATCTTAAAAAACATTCCGCCCTCGACATCGCAAAAGAATATGATCAGACTGAAATCGTGGCGCTCCTAAAAGCCGTTATACCACCTTGGAAACCCGTCACATTTAGATATACGGTTAATCCAATGAATTACTCGCTTATTAGCTCCCTTAAAAGAAAAGCTGAAGATGATGACTTAGACGAACGTCCAGCTAAAAAAGCGAATACAACAGAAGAAATGGAACAAGATGACCATCATTTCAACGGTCTGAACCCTTTGTTGTATGTTAAATAACTCAATCATTCTAACTAGAGTT
Organism: uncultured Francisellaceae bacterium; assembly: GCA_964433995.1. Lineage (GTDB taxonomy): Bacteria > Pseudomonadota > Gammaproteobacteria > Berkiellales > Berkiellaceae > CADEEZ01. Next base: position 29,389 of record CAYSTH010000001.1, read on the forward strand.
TTAACTATGAGTATTACGATGACTTACAACAAAACAACTATAATTAAATAAATCTTTATTTTTTAGCTATATAAACGAACAGTTAGTTAGGATGACTATGCGTAAGTTTCTGAGCTTATTATTACTCGCCACACCAGGGTTGGCTTTAGGCATGAACCCCCTCTCTTTTCACATAGGGGCAGATTACAAGCATTTTGGAGCCAGACCCAAAGCTGAATTTAGGCCTACTTTCCCTGAAATGCATGAAGGCACAGATTTATATGGTGGCTTAAGATTTGGCAATTGGAAAGGCTGGGATTGGGGTATCGATGTCGGCTGGGAAAGAAGCAGTATGGAAACCGAACGCACCACTTTGCCTAATAATCATTTATTTTTTAGACGAGTAGCTGCTGGTGGCGATATTTCTCATGTTGAAAATCGCTTTCAAGGCTGGCATACCGATGTGATGATTTATAGAAATTTAGTGCCCTGCTATTTTGATTTGATCTTCACAGCTGGTGTCGGCTTTCAAAGACCGCATTCCAATATTTATTATACCCCTGCTGCAACCGGTGTGACCGAAGATTATTATGTTTGGAACCCCAGCAAAACCATTGGCCGTCTAGGGTTTGGAGCTCAATGGATGATGCTAAAATGGTTTGGTATTCGAGGCATGGTCACCTGGAGCAATGATAACCGTTATGTGTATAACGGACAGCAATTTAACCCCACCACAGGTGCCATAGAACGTTTTGAGGCTCGCTCATACAAATCTAGCATGGGCTTGCACATAGGCATTGTGGCACGCACATCAGGGTTCACAGAGCTGCCAAAGTTATAATAAAATAGTGCGTTATGAGAACCTAAAGACTTTCTCTGCTTTGTTATGCGGTAAAATCGTGTCAATAATACACACAATTATTTTTATGCCTTTAAAATTAATTTCTTTTCCGTATCCTAAGGCTCTATCAGAACCTGAGGCTTTCAGCTTTGCTACATGCAAAACTTCTTTTTCGCCAATTCGCTTTTTGTCATATTTAACCCCATGCTGATTTTCACCATAAGGATTAACCGAATTAACACCCCATTCTCCCTCTTTATTTTTAAACAAACAGCTGGCATTTAAAAACTTTTCGAATTCTGGATCGTTTTTTATCACAATAAATTTTCGATTGTTTTTAGAATAAGAAGAATAAATCATAATTAAATCACTATAATCATCGCCTAAACCCAGGAATTTTTTAAGCTCTGTAACATTGATTTTTTCTGTTATGATTTTATTTTCTTGCAAAGGTTCTTCATTTTCTCCTGCACCATCTGGTTTTGTTGATTTGCCTTTTTTCGGCTTTTGTCTACTCAAATCATGCGTTGGAGTATAGGGAGACATATAGGGCAAATTTGCTGTTATGGCTAAACTCGCCGTTCGTGCTTCAAGTTGCTGCATTTCTTGCTTTTGTTTTTGCTCGATTGCTAAATAGTTAATTTTTTTAATAGCCAAAAACAACGCTTGCATTTCAGATTCTTGTGAAAACTCTGTAAAACTGATCGTCACTACTTTATGATTTATTTCAGTAAAGCATGGTAAAAAACTGCTTATCTTCTTGATACTTAAGCAAGTCTGTTGAAAATTGATAATCATCAAATTATTTATATCATCTAGTTTTATCTGTGCGGATAAATCCTCTCTATCTATCATTAATTTGAGCGATTGTAAAAATCCTGCATGTTGCAAGTTTTTCAACATGATTATTTCAAAAAGCATTATTTTTTTATCTTGTGGCATATTTTTTGCTAGCAAATCTAACAACTCATTTACTTGTGCAAATTGATTGAATTTAATTTTATTTTTTAAATATATTATCATATCTTGAAGAAACTGATCGGACAAAATCATCCCTTTTTCATATTGAATAATTTGACATAGATGAGTATGCACCATGTCTGGCATATGCACCATGCCAAAATTCATCATATTTAAAAACCCGTGCCTCACCACGAAATGATGAACTAAAGTCGTATACGCGCCTGTAAATAAGTTGAGATTATTCGCTGCCTCTAATACTAACAAGGCTTGTTTAAAGGCTTTTTTGGCCAGTGAAAGGTTATTGGTTTTCAAATAAGCACCGACTAATAATGCTTGCATTAAATATTGCATACGATAATAGGCAGAATGATGCGCATTTTGATCATTCACTCTCATGTTTTTATGTATTAAATCAAAAATAGTGGACAATATTTGTACTAACTTTATGATTTCTTCTGGTTTTATATTTTGAACGTGCAAGGTATAGTATATCCATTGCATACTATAAAAATCGATTCTATTCCTGATAGCATTGAATATTTCAATAGATTCATGGATAAGACCAAAATCACGTTCATAAACAGAGATCGAACATAATTGACGATATATTTGATTTAAAATAATTAAATGGTGATATAGTCTTGGCAAGCAACTAAAATAGAATTCAAGAGCCAAATGAATCGCTTTAGGTTCTTTCTCTATTGCCAAAAGCGATTTTTCATCCGGTATTTTTTTTATAAGATTATCAAATCCATCTTTTTGTTGGCTTAGCATAAGTGATAAATTATCTTTATCGATCTTTACTTCTTTTCTATTGGCGATCAGGGCAGATAATAATCCTAATAGTGACTGCTCTTCCTTGTTCTGGATTGCATCTGTCAAAACAGGTGTTAATTGAACTGTTGGTGATATAGCAGAAACATAAGAGGCTAATTTTTTAGCTAATTTTTTTACTTTTGCATAATTTGGGTGTTCAGGCTTGAGTATGGCGATTTTGTTTTGTAAATATTGATTAAGCCCTTCCAATACTTGAAAAGACGCATGATGATTTTCTAGATAAGATTCAAAATCAGCAAAAGAGTAACATATAGAAATTACTTGACCAGAATCTGAGATAACTGGTATCACGATCTCTGCTGAAGGGGGTACATTTTTATATTTTTCTTTAAGTCTTTTCGGTAAGTCATGAAAAAACAAACCTACCCCAGCACTGACCAAAATATCTAATAACAGTTTTAAGGGGCCATCTTTAATGTTTAAATTTTTTTCCAACATACCATTTAAATGCAAGAAAATATCCATTTTTTTAGGATTATATTCAGGCTGAATCAACTGATAAATATTAGACGCCTGAGTCGTGTGATTGAGTAGAAGATAAAACAACCGAGTTATATTTTGTTGCGTCATCATTTCTTTTTTCAAGGAATAGTTGTTTTGTTTTCTACCTGTATGTAGTTCACCAGAATGTCCCGCAGTATAATAATTTAAAAATCCTGCAAAAAGTAAATCAAATCCTTTTACAGGTAGTGTTTTAGAACTAGAAGGGGCACCCCATTTTAGAAAATATTGCGCACCTTTATAATGAAAATTTGTTATCGCAATTAATAAAGGGTTTAAATACACTGCTTCTTGTTCATACTTTAGGTATTCCATTTTAAAGTCAGGATGTTCGACCATCATCTGCAGCATTTCGATATTTTGCAGCGTTTCGATATTTTGAGGCCCCTGATAAGAATTCGATACCGCTAACGCTAATGGGCTGTACTCCCCATTCACGAAATGCCTTGAAAATTTACCTATTGATAAAAACGCTTTCAAACATTTTACAGCTCGACATGATATTAGGCTGTGTAAAATTGGCAGACCTTCTATATTGACGTCATTTAAACCGCATTCTAATAACAATGTGAATAATGGCAAATCATCGCGATGTAAGACAATATCAAAATAATATTGACAAACCGCTCCGTTCAAAGCAAGAATTTCACCTATCAGTTGGTTGACATCAAATAAAGGATGCATCTTTTTTTGCTTTAAAAATTCAGTTTTAAATTTTTGAAAATTTATATCTGCAAATTCCTGTGACTTAGCATTCATATAATTTATTAATAGTTTAATAAGATTATTTAATGCCTGTTTTTTTAAAAAAAAAGGCTTTGTATTTATTTTTTTTATTTGTTGATTTTTTTGAGAGTCCATAAAATTTTACTGCCTATTCAGAATAATTAAATTATCATTAGCCACATATTACTTAATTAATTTAAGTGCTTTTTTATGATTTAATATCTCGTCCACAAAATAAATAATGATTTTTTTACCTTCGAATTCAAATACTCTGCCTATACCTGCGGCCCTATCTGAACCAGAACCTTTTACTTTTGTGACATAAGGTTCTTTTTCGTATTTGTTTGCAATCGTTTTGCTAGAACAAGCATCGTCATCCTTATCATATAACTTCACACCGTGCTGATTTTCTCCATAGGGATTCGCGGAAAAAACAGATGCTTCACCCTCTTCATTTACAAGATGATGACAAGCCTTATAAAATGTCTCAAATTGTGGATCATTTTTTATCACTAAAAATCTAAGATTATCCCTTACTGGTTCTCCATCGGTTATCATAATTAAATCACTATATTCTTCACCAATATTTGCAAGAAGCCTTAACTTGACTCTATCAAATTTTGCTTTAGAAATAGTTAATTTAGGATCAGGTGTGCCTAAACCAGGAGAACCACCTCCTCCTGGTTGAGGTTTAACTTTTCTTACCTGTTTTTTTCGGGCATGTTTTTGTTGAAAGTAAAACATCGTTAAGAATGCAGCACTATCTTGTCGTTCTTCTTTTTCTGGCTCTTTAGGTGCACTTAAAGTTAATGCTGATAATCTATCAGCTAAGTTGGCTTCTTTTCTTTCGGCTTGCTTTTTCGCTATTTGAATTATTTTTTTAATCGTTTCAAATAATACTTCTATTTCTCTAAAGGTATATAAATGAACCAGATCTACCACAATCATTTTTCTCTCTAATGAAAACGCATCTGGTAAAAGTTTATTCATGTAGCTCGATGACAATGTTACCTGATTTAAATCAACTTGAAGCAAACGTTGAGCTAGATCTAACTTAACAATGCCTTCTAACTCTGAGGTTAATATCAGTTGGGATATTTTTTTAAAGTAATCTACCACAACATCACTATACAATATTTTTAATCTTATATAATCACATGTGTTGCCTATCGATTCTGAATGTTTTTCTGTTAAGGCCAATAACTCTTCTGTTTCATCAAATAATTCATTCTTAATACATTGTTCAATACACTGAAAAGCATTATTTAAAATACCCTGTGGTAATGAACATTTACCTTTATATTGAAGCACATGGCATAATATTGTGCTCCATTCTTGCGGTGAGACATGCTTTGAAGCAAAGTCAACTTGCTCGAGCATAAATGCGGTAAAAACTGAGTGATGTATAAGACTGCTATACGATGTGGTACAAAATAAACTATTATCTTGAACTGAACCTAACATTCTTGCTATTTTATTAAATTGTTGTAAGGCAAGTGCTTGTTTACCTGTTTTAGCATAAAGCATCAACAAAGCTGCCTCTAATATATAGTGCGCTCTGAAGTAGGCTGCTTTATATTCTTGATGATTGGTATAATGATTCTTTTTATTTAAAAGATGAAAGGCTATTAACAAATCTTTAATTTCATCGATAATAATATCATTATGTCTTTTATTGATTAACAACTCACAATACAAGAAATTCAGCATAAAAAAATCAAGATTGGAGGCTAAAGGGGTAAATAGATCTGTAGACTCTATTAAGATTTTTTCTTGTAATGGAAGCAATGTAACTTGTTGCGTTCCACGATAAAAATGACTTAACTTTATCAATGCAGAAAGCATTCCTGGCACTAATCCTGCGTTCTTCTTAGCAGAATATTCAACACGAGTGATATCATCTTGAATCGTTGTAAAATACTTATCGTGGCAAATATGACGTCTGATCTCTGTCAATGCATTCGATTGATGCTCAACTGTCTCATTAAATCCACTTTTCGAACCTGGCGTCATTAAATTTTTTATTTGTGTTTTTAATAGAACGTTGAGGCTTTCTTCTTTGCCCTCTTCAAACATGGTCGTGACAATTTTTTCTTCAACATAATCAAAGGTTTCATGTATTAATTTTTGTATATTTTGCAAACAAGCATCTGTTATTTTATTTCCTGGTATAGATACACCTAATCTCATTTTAGCATATTGACTTAAGGCACCAATCGACTGGATTGATTTAATATTCGCTTGAAAATACTTTTCGACTTCTTGTTTTGAATATAAATAATGAATCTGACCATTTGGTAGAATAACGGGCATCACAACTTGAACATTAGAAGGGACACTAGCGTATAATTTTTGGAGCACCACAGGTAATTCTCTGAAGTACAAACCCGGTCCCATGCTCAATAAAATATCTAATAATAATTTTAACATTTTTGGGGAAAATTTTAATGCTAAATGATATTCTTCGATGCATTTAAATAAATCTCGTTTTTTTAACGGATTATTATCAAGCTGAACAGGCACAAGTTGATACGTATTACATTCATGTGGCAATCGACTAAATACCAAACTGAAAGTATCGATTATGTTTTTTATACTTTGAGCGACATGCGACTGTCTTACTTCATTGCCTTTATACACCGGCCCAAGACCTATTTTTTGACGCATATACGTTGAAAAACAACCTTCGACATACACTTCGAAATATTTATGTAACGCATAATCAACAGGCGTAAGAATAGAATCTGGCACCATAAAAGGGGCTTTTGCATCTAATAGTTTTTGAATGGCAACTGGATCATAATGTAATGTAGCATGCATCAAGGCATTTACTTTATTGGCATTATCAACATATTCTAAATATTTTTTATCAAATTTCGGATGTTTTAAAAAGAGATCAAACGCTACAGGATTTTTGAAAGAAATAGCGACATGAAGTGGCATCCATGAATGATTGACAAAGCATTTATCAAAATCACAATTTAACAATAGTTTTTCTAAACAAGCGTTATGCCCTCGATATATAAAGAGATACCATAATGGTACTTTAGCATCATACCCTTCTTGTAATCCTTGTGCTCTTAAAAATTCGAATAGCTGCCAATCATCAAATATGCTCACTATTTCAATTAAAGTCGTTAATTTACCATTTTGTACTTTAATCTCAAACCCCATATTTGCATTCACATCGATTGGGTTATTTGTTTGCTTTCTTTTTAAAATATATTTTTCAAGCGCATCTCTTTTTAACGCTCTTTGTTCTGGTTTGGCATGATAATAATTCAGCACTAATGTGCTATATTCTCTTACTAATTTAGGATTTTCTTTTTTAGTTATTTGTTGTTTTTTTAGACCATCCATAAAATATCTTACCCATATCTTTCAAATTTAAAAATAATTAGTTGGTAATATTACATTATCGTAAAAACGACGTAAAGAAACTAAATGCTAATAAATAGAGATAAAATCACTAAAAAGAGAAAACAAGTTATTCAACTTTGTCAGAATATAGAAAACATTTCACTACTTGCTTAGGCAAATTATAAATAGGTGGATAAATTTCTTTGCAAATAGGCATGACATGCGGACACCTAGGGTGAAAATGGCAGCCTCGTGGTGGCATGACATTAGAAGGAATTTCACCTGTTGGAGCATGAACCTTTTTAGGCCCTTCTAAACTTGGTACAGAAGCCAACAAAGCTTGCGTGTAGGGGTGTTTGGGGCTTTTTAAGATGGCTTCAGCAGGCCCCTGTTCGATAATTCGGCCCAAATACATCACCGCGATGGTATCTGCAAGATAAGAAACCACCGATATATTATGGGTAATAAACAAAAAGCTAATATTAAATTCATTCTGTAATGCCTGAAATAAATTTAATAACTGTGCTTGTACTGACACATCTAAGCTACTTGTGGGTTCATCACAAATAATAAATTTTGCACCAAGTGCTAATACCCTTGCGATGCAAATACGTTGCCTCTGACCACCCGAAAATTCATGCGGAAAACGATGCTTCATGTTTTTATTCAAGCCCACTTGCTCTAGCAATGCATCGATTCGCTCTTGTCGCTCGGCTGAATTTGTCCCTACTTTTAAAGCTATCATGCCTTCTTCTAAAATATCGGACACTCTCATACGCGGATCCATAGAAGAATAAGGATCTTGAAAAATCATTTGACAATCACTGCGCATTTTATGCAGTGTCCAAGGAAACACGCGTGTTAAATCCTTGCCCATGTAAATAACATTGCCATAAGAAGGTTTGATGAGCTGCAAAATGGCTTTTCCTACTGTTGATTTTCCACACCCCGATTCGCCTACTAAAGCAACCGTTTCGCCTTCATGTATGGATAAACTGACCCCATCTACTGCTTTAACATAACCTACTGTTCTTTTAAAAATGCCTTTTTGAATAGGGAAGAACACTTTTAAATGGTTAATATCAACCAAATTTACTTTTTCTTCTATATGATGCTCGTGATCCATTTCTTCAAAAATATGGTGCACAATTTCTTTTTTGCCCATTAAGCTCTGGGCAGTTTGTTGAACTGAATTTTTTAAATATTCAGGTTGGTAATGCAAACAGCGAACTAAGCCACTTGCCATGTTTTGATAGGGATATAAATTAGGTAGCTGTTGCCCACAACGTTCTATTGCGACTTCACAACGTCCATAAAACCGACACAGTTTAAATTCTTGGTTTAAACTGGGCACCTGCCCTGGGATAACCGACAAAGGTGCTCTTTTAACCGATCTTTCAGGCAAGGCTTTAAATAATTTTTGTGCATAAGGGTGCTTGGGAGAAAAAAAGAACTCTTTGGTTGATGCTTGTTCAACCATATGACCGGCATACATCACATGAATCACATCGGCAAGCTCTCTTACCACGCCTAAATCATGGCTAATTAAAATAAGGGCCATTTTGTTTTTTTTAATAATGATTTTGAGTAACTCGATAATTTGAGCTTGCGTGGTGACGTCTAATGCCGTCGTTGGTTCATCTGCTATTAAAATACTAGGTGATTTGGCCAATGCCATGGCTATCATCACCCTTTGTTTTTGTCCGCCTGAAATCTGATGTGGATATTTTTTTAACATTAATTCGGGTTCTGAAATTAAGACATCTTTTAATAATTCAATTGCTTTATCACGATATTGTGCTTTAGATAATTTTTCTGAAATTGCCTCTATGATTTGTTCCCCAATAGTGAGCACAGGGTTCAGTGCCACTTGCGGATCTTGAAATATCATCGCGATATCATGACGCCTAATGGTATGCATTTGTCTTTCGGAGTAATGTAATAAATTTTGACCTTTAAATTTAATTTCGGATTGCAAATCAATTCTGGCTTGGAGGGGTAATAATCTTAATATCGACATCGCCGTAATAGACTTACCTGAGCCCGATTCTCCTACAATTGCCATAGTTTGAGTTTCGTGTAAAGTAAATGAAACCGTATTCACCGCTCTAATATAATCTGATTCTGTTTGAATATAAATTTTAAGATTATTGACTTCTAAAATAGGGTATTGACTCATTATTTTTGATCTCGCATTCTTGGATCAAAGGCATCTCTTAAGCTATCTGCAAAAATATTAGCAGACAGCACTAATGTGAACATAAAGATAAATGCCGCTGTTAAAGACCACCATACAACTGGAATACGCGACATTTCTAAACGTGCGCCATTAATCATGCTGCCCCAACTATATGATGCCGGATCGACTCCCACACCCATATAAGATAATACCGCCTCAGCCAGTACCAGGCCTGAAAAATCTAACGCGATAGAAATTAAAATAATATGCGACATATTAGGCAATAAATGTTTTAACATAATTTTAAAATGAGATACACCCAAACTTCTGGCCGCCAGCACATAATCTATTTCTCTTAGTTTTAATGCTTCGGCTCTGAGTAATCGACAAAGGCCCGTCCAGCTAGTGACCCCCAAAATAACACACAATGCTAATAACCTTGCATCACTTCTTTCTGCCATTGAACGAAACCAATCGCTATGGCTTGCCATCAACACTTGCAAGCTTAAAACACTTGCTGCAATTAACAATACACCTGGGATTGAGCTGAGAGTGGTATATAAATACTGAATAATATCATCAATCCATCCACGTAAATAGCCTGCCAAAATGCCTAAAAATATGGCAAAAGGCAGCATCACTAAAGTCGTTAAAGTGCCAATTAATACCCCTGTTCTGATACTTTTTATGGCTTCGTATAATACATCTTCACCTATTTTAGACGTGCCTAAAATATGATAATTAGGCAGTGACAAAGCAACAAAAGAAATAATAAACAAAATAAAGCATAATGTTGCCAAAAAAGTTTTTTGAGGAAAAACAGATTTATTTTTTGGTTTTTTGCTTATTTTATGAGCAATCCATTTAGGGGTGGAAAATAATAGGGTTAAAAATATCCCCATTACTGATGCTAAGCCTAGTTTTCTTAATATATCCCCTGTTTTCTCACTCTCATTTTTTAAATGATATCCTGAATACAATAATCTAGGGTAATCTCTTAACACTTCTCCATTTTTAGTGATATTTTCTTTATTAAAACCATACAATGCAAATGGTGCAGAATAAGAAACTTCTTGATGCTCGATGGCATCTTTAAGAAGAAGATCTAATAAACTCTTACTTTGTCCTGTACCGTATGTATTAGGATAATTTTTTGCCATAGGATGATTGGGTAATATTTCAACATGAATAGAATCGATGGTCGCAATTAAAATAAATAAACTTAACAACATCATCACAACAATGTTTAAAGGACGTTGAATCACTTTTTTCCAAGGTTCTAACATGGTAGGATTGCGACGAATACTAAAGAAAAAACTCATTACCATAAAGATTAACAAATACAATAAAATATCTGTCCATAATGGCACAATTTTTAAATAAGATAAGTCATTAAAAAAATCAATCATTCAATTTTACTCTAGGATCTACCAAGGTATAAGAAACATCTGTTAAGATTAAACCAATAATATATAAAACTGATCCTAAAAATACCATGGCCCTAACAATGGCAAAATCTTGTTGTTCAATAGCATCTATTGTGTAACTTCCTAATCCAGGTATACCAAAAAAAGATTCGGTTAATAAACTTCCTAAAAATAATAAAGGTAGCAATACGACAACCCCCGTTAAAATAGGAATTAAAGCATTTCTTAAAACATGCTTAAATAAAACGTACATTTCTGAAAAGCCTTTAGATAAGGCCGTTTTAACATAATCTTTGTTCACTTCTTCTAAAAACAAAGTGCGATACCATCTTGCTCCAGAGCCTAATCCACCTATCACGCCTATTAAAACAGGCAAAATCAAAAATTTAATTAAACTCCACCCGGCTTCATAACCTGAGACAGGAACTAATTTTAATACTTTAGCCAATACATATTGTCCACCAATAATATAAAATAAAGCAGAAATAGACATCATCATGACACAAATAATCACACCCGTGGTATCAATATAAGTGCCTCTAAAAAAAACAAATAACAACGCAACGGTGATATCGACTAACAACCCAAGCAATAAAGCGGGTATGGCAATCGCTAATGAAGGCAACATACGTTGCTTTATATCATAACTAATATCTTGACCTGCATCGCTAGAACCAAATTCAAAAGCAAATAATTTAATGGATTTTTGATAAAAAATAGTTTGTTTAAATTGTGCTATGCCTTCTTTTTGCTCATTAACAAATAAAGGTAAATTATAGCCGTGGGCTTTTTTCCAATTTTCGACTGCAGTTTGCGTCACATATTTTTGACCCAAATGAATTCTGGCAATATCATCGGGGGTGTTCACAATAAAAAATAAAGAGAACGTAAGAATATTTACCCCAATTAAAATAGGAATAGCATAAAAAATTCGCCTAATGATATATGCTAACATGTCACTCTTTTTTTCCTTGTTTTGTTACTCATTCACATTCCCCCGTTAACCATTTTTTCTCATTTTAAGTACGGTATTTTATAAAGTTGGTAGGCGCTCTAAAATCCCCTCTACCAAAGCGAGCATGTTTTTTACCCTCATCCGGCCTTTCAGGCCACCTTCTCCCGCTACCACTCGCTAACGCTCCTTGCGGTAGAAGGGATAAAGCCACATCGTGCTACACTTTTATCAAATCTCAAATACAAACCTCATAACGTATATCGTCTTAAGGGTAAAAGCTGTTTTTTTCTATACATAAACCATGCAGGTAAACAACACCCTACTAATCCCATAAAGATTACCCCCAATGGCCAAAAATGAGCAGGGTTCCATTCTATTCTTTTTTCTGCCCTTAATATGGGATCGATTTTAATATATTTAATATTATTATGAGACATAGCGTTCGGTTTGCTAGGATATAACCACTGATGACTTAAAGCATACGATTTTGGGTGTAATCCCCAAATCCAGGGGGCATCTTCTCTGGCAATATCTAACATTTCACCGAGTATTTTGGCACGCTCCTCACCATCGGGTAAATTACGCATTTTTTCATAAAGTGTATTGTAAGTAGGATTATCATAATTAGCAGGATTTTCACCACCTGACTTTACTTTGCCATTAGGGCCATAAAGTAAAAATAGAAAGTTTTCAGGATCGGGGTAATCAGCATTCCATCCCCAAAAAAATAACTGTGCATCACCCGTACGCATTTTATCTTGAAAGCGATTATATTGTGTGGCTCTTACAATAAGATCAATGCCTAATTTCGAAAATTGTTTACGAATCCATTCAAATTGTGCTTTGGTATCAGGGCCAGCGCCTTGCACTGCATCATAATACAAAATTAATGGTTTTCCAGTATTTTTATCCACTCCATGAGGATACCCTGCTTCTGATAATAAAGCTTTTGCCTCGCTTATGGGTTTTCTTTTTTTGTTTTGATCATACACAATAGGGTTTAAGTTAAGATTATTTGGAATAGATTGTGACATGCCGGGAGGTAATAAACTTTGTGCCGCCAAGCCTCTGCCATTTAAAAAAATAGTGATGTATTCTTCTATATCCATTGCTATAGAAATTGCTTGTCTTAATTTTTTATTTTTTTCACTATATCCACCCACAACTGGATCTAGCATATTGAATCCCCAATAAAATGTCGAGGGCAATATATCGGTTGTTAACTTGATTTTCTTTTCTAACATAGGTTCAGTGAGTTGTAAGCCGCCTGCCGTACCATTCGCTTGAAATGCCTGATCAAAACTATCACTGCTTACACCAGAACTATCATAGTAACCTTGTAAAAATTTATTCCAATAAGGAATATCTTCTTTTTCTAAAATAAATTCTACTCTATCTAAAAAGGGTAAATTTTTCCCCATCAAGTCTTTAAACTCTATTTCTTCGCCTTGAGGATATTGTATTTTTCTAAATAATTTATTACGTTGTAACACCATTTGTGAATTGGGATCGTTTTTATCAAGATAATAAGGGCCTGTGCCAACTGGAAACCAATCTAAGGTAATATCTTTTTCTACCATCGTTGGGTGACTATAAAATTTGATTGCTTCCCAAGGCATAGGGGCGAAAAATGGCATCGCAAGCCAATAAATAAATTGGGGATACTCGCCATTTATTGTGATGCTATAGGTATATTTATCTATTACTTTTGCACCTAAAATATCTATTTTATTTAAATCAACATAAACAGGATGTTCTAAAGTTGCATTGACTTCGCTATATTTTTTTTGCAAAGTTTCGGATAATTCACCTAAACCAAGAATATGTTGCTGCATTAAGCCTAAAATTGGCGATTTTACTAAAGGATCGGCTAAACGTTTTATTTGAAAAACAAAATCTTCTGCTACTACTTCACGAGTACCTGCATTAGGAAAATCATTTAAACTATCTAATTTTTCTACCCAATTATTGTTTAATTCATGATAAACATATTGATTTTTTTCCTGGTAGAAACAAGGATGCATTTGATAAAAAATATGCGGTCTAATTTTAATTTGATATTGTGTATAAACAATATGATTTTTATTTTCAGTCTGATTAAAATCTTTATCTAAATAAACGACTTTGGGCATTTGCTCAGCGACTAAAGGCTCGAGTGTATAAGGCCTTTTAAAATAGTGATACTGGAGCGGCGGTTCATAAATTTGATTTAATATTACCCATTCATTGCTTGAATAAGAAACCGCTGGATCTAAATGTTTGGGACGTTCTGAAAACGAACTATAAAATGTATTTGCTTTAGGATCATCACTAGGATAAGGATCGTTCCACGGTTTATCCGAACACGAACATAAGCATCCTACCCCTATCAACATCAAATATTTTTTAAGTCGTTGTAACATCCGTTGTTTTATATCCAATATAAAATATTTGTTAGTAAACTTATGTAAACTTTGATTAAGTTATCGTCCTACTACTCCATTTCCCCTGATTAGATTTAGGTATAGAATAGCAACCTAATTTAGTGTAGCTAAAGTATCGCTTATAAATAGCCAAAATGAGGATCAAATACCATGAGTGGATTATTAAAAGGCAAAAGAGTCCTAATTACGGGTTTAATCAGCAATAAATCTATAGCATATGGCATCGCTGAAGCCATGAAAGCTCAAGGTGCAGAACTCGCATTTACCTATCAAACTGACAAATTTTCGGACCGAGTTACTAAAATGGCTCAAGAGTTTGGCTCCGATCTCGTCTTCCAATGTGATGTCAGTTCTGATGAACAAATTGATAACTTATTTACTTCTCTAAAAGCAAAATGGGACTATTTAGATGTGCTGATCCACTCTATTGCCTTTGCTCCAGGTGATCAATTAGAAGGTAATTTTGTCGATGTGGTGAACAGACAAGGTTTTGCCATTGCACACGATGTAAGTGCCTATAGCTTTTGTGCTTTAGCAAAAGCAGCTTACCCTATGATGAAAGACCGCGCAGGCGCCATGTTAACCTTATCTTATTTGGGTGCTGAACGCGCTATTCCTAATTACAATGTCATGGGCTTAGCAAAAGCCAGCTTAGAAGCGTCTGTACGCTATTTAGCCAGCAGCCTAGGTTCTATGGGTATTCGTGTGAACGGCATTTCTGCAGGCCCTATTCGTACTTTAGCGGCTTCGGGTATTAAAGATTTAAGAAAAATGCTTTCTACTAACGCCAAAGTCACCCCTTTGCGTAAAAATGTTGATGCCATTGAAGTAGGTAATGCTGCTGCATTTTTATGCTCTGATTTAGCTTCAGGTATCACGGGCGAAATTATTCACGTCGATGCGGGCTACAGCAACATAGGCATGAGTGAATTAGTCGCACTTTCAGAAACAACAAGCAGTGATACAGAAGCATAATAAAAAAATATAAACACAAGGAAAATTAAATGGATCTTGATCATAGTGAAGACATAAAGGCACGTGGCACTGATAGATTTCAGAAACAAATACGTGCCGAAAAAATAGAGCCTATCAAAATCTCTAAAAGACTAGATAAGGCTCTGAATCAGACTAAATACCGAAATACTGCGGCTAAAGAAGATACGGTTAAATATGATATAGCTGAAGGTCTTTCTGAAAAATTACATCATCTAACTTTAGAAGAAGAATATCGTCTAGTAGAACAGCGTGACTTTGAATTATATGGTCCTTATTATGAACCGTCTGATGATAGTAGCTCACACTTCTCTTTTGGTTCTAGTTCTGGTGAAGAGGATGAATTCAGTGGCGACAATCGACCTCACACTCAAGAGTTCTCTGATTCTGAAGAAAGTTATTATTCTCAGGAAACGTCTTACTCTGGAGAATTATCAGATTCTTCAGACCACTTTGATGGTTTTTGCTTTAACTCCACTCTCAAAGATAAAATTGTTGAAGAAAAACAAAACCAAAAACCTTGTGATTTAACTGATGAAAAAAATGTGCATAAAAATAAAAGTCACAAAAGCTATCTTTCACATCAAAAAGATAAACAAGAGTTGGTTAACAAAAAAGTGTTAGCTTTTGCATTTAGTGGGGTACACCGAAAAGGCGGGCATCACAGTAGATTTGTATATAATATTGGCCGTGAAGAAAAGCGTATTTTGGATACTTATCAACAATCAATAAACCCTATTGAGATTGCAGAACAACCAAAAGAACGTGCTCGAGATATCAATAAAAGATGTAAAAAATAATCGTTTATCCCTATTCCGCCCATACTGTAAAATATGGGCGGTTTTTAATTTTATAAATCCCCCCGCCGCTTCGCGTCGCCCCCCTTTTTCAAAGTGGGTAAAAGTGAGTAAAGAGAGATTAGTAAAAAAATGATTAATACAAAATGTTTGTTGTATTGGTCGTATAGCTCGCCAACCCGCTTAATCCCCCAATTAGCATAGATGCACCCATATTATGGGTTAAAGCAGGCATATTCTGCGTAAAACCGCCCCCTAACATGCCGCATGCAAGCCCTACCACTAAAGATGGATTTAACATTAAAGGCTGTGCGACAAAATTCAGCGTATTACGTACTAACATACTTCCTAAAGCACCTGCAAAAGCACTGGCTGCAAAATCATAGGAGATTTTAGCGGCAAGCACAGTTAAGACTGCTTCCATGCCTAAACCACCAGCCACTTGTGTTGAATCGTTTATTGAAATACTTTTCATGATAATTGATGCCTTATATTAAAAATTAAAAGTAAATATTTAAAAAATATTGAGAGATGATTATATAGAGCTGATTAACTTTATTTAATTTGTTAACTATGCCGGTAATCGATGGTAATCGACCGTTTATCGGGGGTTTTGTGCTACAAAGATACTCACTATTTGGCACAATATGGCTTTGTCCCTTCTACCGTAAGGAGCATAAGCGAGTGGCTACGGGAGAAGGTGGCCGAAGGCCGGACCTGCCAAGCCGAAGCTTTGAAGCGTAGGCTGGTGAGGGCAAAAAAATGATTTCACTTTTCCTCTGCCCTCACCCGTCTTGGCCGCTAACGCGATGGCCAATCCACCCTCTCCCATGCGCTCGCTTGCTCGCTTTGGTAGAGGGGACTTTGATAGATCGTGCCAACTTTTGTAAAATACCCACTTAAGATGCGAGGGACTGTCAGAGCGACAGGCTGACATGACATTTTTAAGATGTCACTCTGTAAAAAAAATTTTACAGTTTAAATCGAATACACAAAAATATTAATTACTTGTCATATTCAATGTTAATTCTGGCATCTTTACTGATGTATCAACAACTGGCAAATGAACTCCTAGGTTTTTAGAACCTCTTTGAAGATCGTAAGCAATTTGAATACCCATTGCGATCATCATTAAGGGTGCTGCATATTCCATAGGAATATTCAAAACAGGCATCTCACCACTTACTTTAATCAAACATTGTGAGCTATTGCTCACTACATCATATATAGATAATAAACATTGGCTGTATCCACCAGAGACTTGTTCTAATTGAGTTGTTGTTATGGTCTTCATCTTTGTAACCTCTAATCCAAGAATATGAAAAATATTAAGTTGTCATTTTATACAATCAACTTATGTAATTTAACTTATTAACCATACCGTTTATCTCCAAAATACAACCGTTCGTCATCGATTTAAACCGTTTGGTCCATTATTTTTATGATTTTGTCGATCTGTAAATACACATAACAGGCACACAGTGGGTACTTAGCTTAAACTTTTAGAGAGATCAAGCGATAACACAACTACCTAATTTAGTTTAGGAAGTGTTCATTTTTATAGTTGTATACAATGTTGGAGATTATTATGAAGTCTAAAATCCTAATGGCGATTTCTATTGCAGCAGCTCTTTCCGCTAACACTGCTTTTGCAGCTGATGAAATGATGGATAAATGCAAAGTCGTTAAAGATGGCAAAGGAATGATCAAAGCCAACAAAGCTGACTGTGCTGGTACAAGCCATGCTTGCGCTGGTCAAAACAAAGCTGGCGATGCTGAATCTTGGATCAAAGTGCCAAAAGGACAGTGTGAAAAAATTAATGCTGGTGATTTTAGCGGCGTAAGCAAAGAAGTCAAAGAAAAAATCGAAGGCGCAAAATAATCATTATTTAAAAATATTAATGGATTAATATGACTTTGAATCAACTAATTGGTATAGGCCTTAGGCATCCTCATTATCATGAGGTTATCGATAGTCAACCTGGTATTGGTTGGTTCGAAGTTCACAGCGAAAACTTTTTTCATTTAGGCGGTCCTAGCCTTAATGCCCTTAAAACAATCCGAGCATCTTACCCAATTAGCTTACATGGCGTGGGTTTATCATTGGGATCTGCAGATAAATTAGATGTAGATCATCTTAAAAAAATAAAAAAACTTATTCGAGAAATTGATCCTTTTTTAGTTTCTGAACATTTATCTTGGGGAAAAATCAATAACACATTTTTACCGGACTTATTGCCTTTACCTTATACCCAAGAAAGCTTAAGTGTGATTTCTCAAAACATTCAACAAACTCAAGATTATCTGCAACGTGAAATATTAATAGAAAACCCCTCTTCATACCTAGAATATCAAGATTCTGAACTTGATGAAGCCGACTTTATAGTTAAATTATGCCAAAAATCTGGCGCTAAACTTTTATTAGACATTAATAATATTTTTGTTTCTGCTCACAATCATCAATGGGACGCTAAAAAATATATCAATAGCATTCCTGGCGATTTGGTAAAAGAGTTACATTTAGCTGGTCATTCTCATAAAGCTTTATCTGAACAAAAAATAATTAAAGTCGACACGCATAATAATAAAGTATGCGAAGAAGTGTGGGAACTTTATATTTATAGCTTGACACATTTTGGTTTAAAACACACTCTCATAGAATGGGATGCCGATATTCCTGAATTAAGTGTTTTATTAGAAGAAGCACAAAAAGCTAAAACATATTGTGAGTTAAACTTAGTGCAGCAGCAAGCTCATGCAAAAGCTTAAAGATATTCAACATGATTTTACTCATAGTTTATTTCAAACCGACAAGATACCTGTTTCTGATTTTATTGCGTCTGATTATGCTAGTGAGCGTCTGAATATTTACAGACAAACGATTATACAAAATTTACGCCAAGCCCTTGCCATTACCTACCCTGGTATTTGGCACTTACTCGGTGATGAATGTGCCGATAGCGTGGCTTATGCTTATATAAATAATATAAACAATTTTCCCATTTCTGGGTGTCTAGATGATTGGGGTATAAGTTTTGCTGAATTTTTAGAACAACAGCCAGAATTAATAACATTACCTTATCTTAAAGACTATGCTCACTATGAATGGCTAAAACATTTGGCTTATGGGCAAGCTGATAGCGATTATTTAACTTATGATAAGTTAACAACATTATCTGAAAATGAATTAACCAATGCTATTTTTTATTTTCACCCTACTGTTTATTTTATGCAGTCTGTTTTTCCATTGGATAATATTTTAAATATTATTGAAAATCCTGATAGCGAAAAATTACATTTAACCAAACAAAACACTTATGCTCTTATTGCTAGACCTGAAAACAATGTGATAACTTATTGGCTTTCTGAAGATTATTATGTATTTTTTGATGATTTAAAAAAAGGATTATCGTTTGGATTATCTATAGAAAAAGCAGAAAAAAAATATTCTGATTTTAACTTATCGGAAATAATAACTTTTTTAATCGAAAATAAGCTTATTTCTCACATTTCTTATGCCTAAATTTAAAGCGTGTACTTAAACATCTAAAAAATACGATTACCTACACTTATGAACACTGTTATCTCTTGCTAGATTCATTTCATCGGTTATTTGTTGTCATTCCTTGACCTGCATAGTAGACTGCCTTTTTTTAACTTTAAATACACAGGATATTTCAATGGATAACCCAATTCAAACAGAACGAAATGATCAATTGCGCTCTGCGGCAGAAGCAGGTATTACGACTGAAATAATCACCCAACTCCAAAATGGGGCAAATATAGAAGCAATGGACCACGATGGTTGGACTGCACTCATGTTCGCCTGTTTTCATAACCACGCGCCCGTTGTCGAATTATTACTTCAAAAAAAAGCTAACCTAGAACACAAATCTCACAACAATTGTACGCCACTCATCGTTGCTTGTATGAAAGGTTGGACTGAAATTGTTAAACTCTTAGTCCAAAACAATGTCAACATTGAGGAAAAAGATAATGAGGGTATGACACCACTTATGTGGGCTTCTTATTATGGCCATTATGATATAGTTGATCTTTTAATTCAAAAAAATGCCAATACACTAGCCACCAATCATCTCGGCGAGACTGCACAAGATATTGCCTTGTTTAAACGGAATGATACATTTTATCAATTATTCCGTACATTAACAGAACAAGAGCGCAAAAATTTTGGAAGTAAAAGTATAAGAAATATCCAGCTTTATACGAGATTTATAAAATGGTCTGAAGAGAACCCCCAAAAAAAACAAGATACTTCTGATTTAACACTACAAATACCTACCGTTATTTTTTCTGAAGAACCCAAGCACAAAAGTTGTAGTGACATGATAATTGAAGGCTTTATTGCTGCAAAAGAAGGGGTTTTTAATCTTTTTAATACAAAAAGAAAGAGAGAAAACAAAGAGGAAAATGAACAAAATCAAGATGGATATGGAAATCCTAACAAAAAGGCAAAGCTAAACTAACGCCTGTTCTTCAATATTTTTTTTGCGTTAACTCAGGTATTACACTGCGCCTTACGGCGCAGGCGTTAACATAGAGTCAAAAAAAGGTGACATTTAAGAATTAAATTTATTTCGCCGAATTATTTCAGGAGATACATCCATTCTTTCTTCTGAATGAGCATTTGCTGCAACCATATTTATTTGAGAAAAAACGAGAGGTGCTGTATGTAATGGAAGTTCAGCTGCTTCAAAAACTTTCATTCCAATGCGCTCTGGATCAAATATATTAAAAAATGTTTCTAATTGCTCTGGTGTTAATGCATTAAGCAACAAAGATATTATTTCTTTTTTAGATTTTTTGCCATAAACTGACCTAAGGGCTGAATATCCATACGCATGGCCTGCGTCTTGATCTACCCCTTTTTGAAGCAGTAATTTAACTATTTCTAATTTATCATTCTGAGCAGCTTGAATCAGTGGTGTCAAACCAAAAAGATTTTTGGCATTAATATCTACACCGACTTCTTCGATTAGGCCAGTCACAACCATAACATGACCTAGTCGAACATGTTCAATGAGCAAATCTTCGAGCGCATATTGCTCTATTTCTTTACGTCTTTGCTCAAGCACGGGATCAAGCTTAAAGCAGGGAGCTTTTGTAAGATGTTCATCTAAAATAAAATTTGTGTTTTGATTTTTAACACCTTTTTCGATTAATAAATCGACAATTTTCTGGTGTTGATTCCAATGAGCTAACTGGAAAGCTGTTAACCCTAAAACATTATGCGCGTTGATATCAGCTTTAGCTTCTTTAATCAGTCCTTTTACTGTCATAAAATGACCATCTCTAGCAAATGCTGTAAAGAATTCGGTAAGCTGTTTTTCTTCTAATGTTTTATATTCTCGAGCGACAGTTGTAGCAGGTGCGTCCATTTGTACTCTCCTTATTTAAATAAATCCCCCCGTCTGGCTACGCTGAAGCTACGCCAAGACGGCCCCCTTTGGCATCAAAGGGGCGCGCGAGCAAAACGAGCGGGGGGATTTATACTTTTTCTTTATCCGTTTCAGGCTTGCTATTTTCTAACAAATTTTTGACATTCGATGTTTTGAGTACATGCTCTATCAGCAAGTTAAATTCAACCTGACCTAAAGAACTAGCATAGCTTTTCATAAAGGCAGGATTTTGAATTTGGCTATCATCTTTGCCATCGATAATATTGCTTGCAGTCACTAAAGCAAAGTCACCATTAGATAACTCAGCTGTTTTGGCTTGTAATTTATTTTTATTTTTGTCTGTTGGCTTAGGTAAGCTAAATGCTGTTTGTGCTATAGCAGGATCTATGCCCATTTTCGCACCAGGGAAATAGCGTGTTTCTTCTACTTCTTTGCGTACTAGTCCTTTTTTAGACTGAACAGACAGATTATTTGCCTGAGCGACTTGTTGTAAAGTTTTGCCGGCCTCTAACTCAGCTGTCATTTTTGAGGCTAATGCTTTAGCCTGCTTTTGTGCTTCTTCAGAAGTTAAATAGGTCACAATATCGTTTTTAACCGTTTCTAATGGCTTTTGTTTCGCAGGAATATGTTGATTCACCCGAACAACGACATATGTTTTGTCATCTAATTTAATAAGCTCACTGTTATGCTTATCTTGCAAAACTTCAGCACTAAACGCGGCTTTGAGCAACTTAGGATTTTTAAATAGCTCTTTAGGATCTTCTTGAGAAAATACATCGGTCTGAGCAATCTTCAACTTAAATTTATCGGCAATAGGCTGAAGTGAATCAGGTTGTTCATAAGCCAAGGTAGATATTTCATCTCCAACTTGACTGATTTGTTCATCAGACTTATGTTCAATAAATTGTGTTTTTAATTGTTCCTTGACTAAATTAAAAGACTCATGAGATTCGGGAAATTTTTCAAGCAATTTAATAATGTGTATACCAAATTGTGTACGCACTAAACCTGATAATTCACCCTGTTTATTCATTGCAAAAACCGCTTTTTCGAATTCAGGAACCATTTCACCTTTACCAAAGGTTCCTAACTCTCCACCATTTTTACCCGAACCTGTATCATCAGAATAAGTTTGAGCCAGTTTTTTGAAATCTTCGCCTGCTTTTAATTTAGCAAGTAGCTCTTTGGCTTTTTGTTCTACTTTTTGTGTATCTTCTTTGCTTGCATCTTCAGGCAGAGCCAATAATATATGTGCTGCTTTGACTCTTTCTGGTTGAGTATACTGCGCAATATTTTTTTGATAAAAAGCTTTTAGATCTTCTTCTGTTGGTTTAATTTCTTTTTTGAAATCGGCAGTATTTAAGACAAGATAATCGAACGACGCTTTTTCGTCTGTCACAAAATCTTCAGCATGCGCCTTGTAGTAAGCATCAATGCTTTCTGGCGTAATTTTAATCTCTTTAGTAAATCGAGAAGCTGGGATGACAACGTAATCAACATCTCTTTTTTGCTCAATAAACTTAATAAGCGTTTTGGCTTCTGGCGCTAGTGAAAAATTACTATATACAATGCCTTTCTGAAGTTGGTTAACCAAGATATTTGTTCGGATTTCAGATTTGAAAGCCTCTAAAGTGTAACCCATTCCTTTAAGAAATTGATTTAACCTTTCTGGTGAGTAAACACCCTCTTCTTGAAATTCGGGTATTGTTTTCAAAAGTTGATCTAACGTGCTGTTACTCACACGTAAGCCCATGTCTTCGGTTTTGTATTGAAGCGCTTTTACTTCGATAAGATTTTGAAGGGCAACTTGTTTTAAATAGTTGACGTCAATTTCGAGTTCGGGATTTTGCATGGCTTGTTGACGCTGTAAACGCTCTACCAGCGTATCTAGCTCAGCCATCGTGATTTTATCGCCATTTACTTCTGCAGCTGCTTGACCCTTAGGATTTAGGCCTAGCCTATCTCCCACGCCCCACATCACAAAAGTAATGGCAATCATGCCCAAAATTATCCAAGCAACCCAACCTTGTGCCTTTTCACGAATATTTTGCAACATGTTCAAATCCCTCAAGTAAAAAAAAAGGCGTGTAGTACAACACGCCTTTTATAACTCAAATTTAAGTTTTTGAAAACTGGCGGAGCGGACGGGACTCGAACCCGCGACCCTCGGCGTGACAGGCCGATATTCTAACCAACTGAACTACCGCTCCAGGATATGGTGGGTGCTGAGGGGATCGAACCCCCGACATTCGCCGTGTAAAGGCGACGCTCTACCAGCTGAGCTAAGCACCCTGGTTGTTGATGATGTCATTCATCAACTGTATTGGGGTCGCAGTTTACAGCATCTTTCAACGCTTTACCAGCCTTAAAGAAAGGAATATTTGCAGCACCGATCTGAATAGGCTCTCCTGTCTTAGGATTACGACCAGTTCTAGCTGCTCTTGGCTTCATTCCAAAGGTTCCAAAGCCCAATAAAGAGATAGATTGACCCGCTTGTAGCGTTTGAGTAACAGACTCTAAGAAGGTTGTTAGGGCTTTACCTGCAGCCGCTTTAGAAATAGACGAAGCTTCAGCCATCGCATCGATTAAATCAGTTTTATTGACCGCAATTTTGCTCACACAGATCCCCTTTATTTTATATTATCCAATTTTTTTATTAATCAAAAAATTTATTATACTCTCTAGCTTAGGTTCTTTAGAAGCCGAGCAAGAAGCAAGGTATCATGGGATTAATGATGACGCAAATCATCTTTTCCCTCTATTTTTTTACCGTCTTCGCCTTTTTTTGCCTCTGATACATTTTTATCTGCACCTGCTGCTGGTACTTCTGCATCGGGCGGTGTCGGTAATGGCTCAGGAAGTCGAGAAAGTGCTAATTCTAAAACTTCGTCTATCCATTTCACACAATGAATATGTAAGTCATGTTGCACATTTTCCGGAATGTCTTTGAGATCTCTGCGATTTTCTTCAGGAATCACCACATTCTTAATTCCAGCTCTTCTTGCTGCCAATAATTTTTCTTTCAAACCACCTATAGGAAGCACTTCGCCCCTAAGGGTAATTTCGCCTGTCATAGCAACATCAGAACGAACAGGAATACCTGTGAGAGCCGAAACCAGTGCTGTAGCCATACCGATACCTGCGCTAGGGCCATCTTTAGGCGTTGCCCCTTCAGGCACATGCACATGGATATCTTTTTTCTCATAAAAATCTTTGGCAATACCTAAGCTATTTGCTCTGCTTCTCACAACGGTAAGTGCTGCTTGAATAGATTCTTGCATCACTTCACCCAGTGAGCCAGTTCGAGTCACTTTGCCTTTGCCGTCTACTGCAATGGCTTCTATCGTGAGAATTTCACCACCGACTTCTGTCCAAGCCAAACCAGTTACCTGGCCAACCCTATCATTTTCTTCTGCACGACCAAAACGATATTTTCTGACACCTAAATAATACTCAAGCATCTCAGGTGTCACATTCACACCATGTGGATCTAATGCTGACATAACAGGCTCTTGAACCTGATTGGTTTCAGGCACAACCCCTGCTGTTTCACCGTCACTGTCAGATGTTGCCACTTCTACTTCTGGCTCTTCTTCTATGATTTCGATTTTGCTAGATTTGATTGCTTTAATCACATTAGGTTCTGACGAATCTTTTGATTTAGCCGCTTCAATATCTTTGGCTAGCAATAAATCTTTAACCACCTTACGACAAATTTTAGAAATTTCTCTATCTAAACTACGTACACCAGATTCACGACTGTAATATCGAATAATATCTAAAATCGCTTCGTCCGAAATGATGACCTC
Source organism: uncultured Francisellaceae bacterium (assembly GCA_964433995.1). Classification (GTDB taxonomy): domain Bacteria; phylum Pseudomonadota; class Gammaproteobacteria; order Berkiellales; family Berkiellaceae; genus CADEEZ01. Next base: position 54,599 of record CAYSTH010000001.1, read on the forward strand.
ATTCGGCAACAGACCATTATTTTTACGTTGTTTAGGGATTAAATATTTCTTTGCAATATTGAGTTTTTCGTCTTCTGTATATCCAGCTAAACGAATAACTTCCATTCTATCTAGTAAGGGCGGAGGAATATTTAAAGAATTTGCTGTCGCCACAAACATAATGTCTGACAAATCGTAATCGACTTCTAAATAATGATCGTTAAAAGCTGTGTTCTGCTCTGGATCTAACACTTCGAGCATAGCAGAAGCCGGATCGCCTCTAAAATCACTGCTCATTTTGTCAATTTCGTCTAACAAAAATAAAGGATTTTTCACCCCAGCTTTAGAGAGCTTTTGTAAAATTTTGCCAGGCATAGAGCCAATGTAGGTACGACGATGCCCGCGTATTTCTGCCTCATCTCTTACCCCACCTAAAGACATTCTCACAAATATACGCTGCGTTGCTCTGGCGATAGATTGACCTAAAGAGGTTTTACCTACTCCAGGAGGTCCGACCAAGCACAAAATGGGGCCTTTTATTTTCTTCACCCGTTTTTGAACAGCAAGATATTCTAAGATTCGTTCTTTTACTTTATCTAAGCCGTAATGATCCGCATCTAATATTTCTTCTGCTTGTTTGAGATCTAGGCTTACTTTAGATTTTTTCTTCCAAGGAACCGATAGCATCCAATCGATATAATTTCTTGAAACAGTTGCCTCAGCAGACATGGGCGCCATCATCTTAAGCTTATTGAGTTCGGCCAAGGTTTTTTGCTTGGCTTCGGCACTCATTCCCGCTTCTTCAATTTTTTTGCGAAGATCTTCACCTTCGTTAGCTTCGTGACCTAATTCTTCTTGAATGGCTTTCATTTGCTCATTGAGATAATACTCTCGCTGAGATTTTTCCATCTGTTTTTTAACATTTGTTTTAATGCGTTGTTCCATTTGCATTAAATCAATTTCAGATTCCATCAACGCCATGAGTTTTTCCATGCGCGCAGTTAAATCAACCAGCTCTAGAACCGACTGTTTATCAGGAATTTTCAAAGACATATGCGCAGCAATCGTATCGGCTAAACGGCCTGGGTCTTCGATACCAGCAACAGATGTAATAATTTCGGGAGGAATTTTTTTATTGAGTTTGACATAGCGCTCAAACTGAGACAAAACCGTACGAATCAATACAGTACTTTCATTTTCACCTAGTTCTGATGATTCAATAATATCAGCACTAACTAAAAAATAGGGGTCTGTTTCTAGAAATTCTGTAATTTTACCGCGTTTAATACCCTCTACGAGTACTTTTACTGTGCCATCGGGTAATTTAAGCAACTGCAAAATGGTGGCGACGGCCCCAACATCGAAAATATCTTTGTCTGTTGGGTTATCTTGTGTTGGTTCTTTTTGTGCGACCAGCATAATTTGCTTTTCAGCAGTGTTCATTGCCGCTTCGAGACCTTTAATCGACTTCTCTCGGCCAACAAACAAGGGAATAACCATATGCGGAAAAACAACCACGTCTCTCAGTGGTAATACTGGAATGTTCATGGTGACAAGTTCCATAGCTATCCCTCAATGATAAAAGCTAATATTGACACCCTCAAGCCTAAGAACGAACCTAAAAGTGTCATGCCAGCGGAAGGCTGGCATCCAGAAAAAATTATGACAGCTTACACACCCTACCCTTCACCTTCTTTGGTTTTGAGGGGTTTATCAGGGTTGTGATAAATAAGCAGTGGTTCAGATTCACCTTTAATGAGACTTTCATCAATCACCACTTTACTTACCCCTTCTAGCGAAGGCAGTTTATACATGGTGTCTAATAAAACATTTTCAAGTATAGAGCGTAAACCTCTTGCACCTGTTTTACGTTGCATTGCTTTTTTAGCTACAGCACGAATCGCTTCTTTTCTAAATTCGAGTTCAACCCCTTCCATCTCAAATAATTTTGCATATTGTTTGGTCAGGGCATTTTTGGGTTCAACTAAAATATTCAGTAAAGCAGCTTCGTCTAATTCTTCTAGTACGGCAACGACTGGCAAACGTCCAATAAATTCTGGGATCAGTCCGTATTTAATTAAATCTTCAGGTTCTACATGTTTGAGTAATTCGCTGTTTGCTTTTCTGTCTTCTTTGCTTTTTACATCGGCAGAAAAACCAATACCCGTTTTATCGGTTCTGTCACGAATGACTTTTTCTAAACCAGCAAAAGCACCACCACAAATAAATAACATGCGAGAAGTGTTCACTTGCAAAAATTCTTGTTGTGGATGTTTGCGGCCACCTTGTGGTGGAACAGAAGCAACTGTACCTTCTATTAACTTCAATAAAGCCTGTTGAACACCTTCACCCGATACATCTCGAGTAATAGAAGGGTTTTCAGATTTACGTGAAATTTTGTCAATTTCATCGATGTAAACAATACCGGTTTGTGCTTTTTCGATATCGTAATCGCATTTTTGCAATAATTTTTGAATAATATTTTCGACATCTTCACCCACATAACCTGCTTCGGTTAATGTGGTCGCATCGGCAATCGTAAATGGCACATCTAACAATCTGGCTAATGTTTCTGCTAACAGCGTTTTACCAGAACCTGTTGGGCCAATTAACAAAATATTACTTTTGCCTAATTCAATATCATCTGTTTTTAGATTACTGCGTAAACGTTTATAGTGATTATACACGGCAACAGAAAGGATTTTCTTAGCTTGAGACTGCCCTACAACATATTCATCTAGAATAGTGTGTATTTCTTTGGGTGTAGGTAAATGTGATTTTTGGCTGATCTCTGATGTTTCATCGACTTCTTCACGAATGATATCGTTACATAAATCAACACATTCATCACAAATGAATACAGAAGGACCTGCAATTAACTTACGGACTTCATGTTGGCTTTTACCGCAAAATGAACAATAAAGGAGCTTTCCGCCCTCTGAACCTTTTCCGCCCGATTTAGTACTCATGTATGTACCCCTACTTAATACCGCTTTTTAATATCTGCTTTCTCTGTTCTATTTTACTATACCAAACTTATGCTCAGTATGAAGCAGATTAATCGCATCACTCAATATACTTTAGTTTTAACGGCCAGAGGCCAAAAACTTAATGACTGATCATGTGGAGGCTGGTTTGTTCAAATTCAAGTCTCTACGAGTAATCACCGTATCGATTAGACCATATTTCATGGCTTCGTCAGCGCTCATAAAGTTATCTCTATCTGAATCAGCTGCCACTGTATCAACTGGTTGACCAGTGTGCTCAGCTAATAAAGTATTCAGGGTATCTTTAATTTTTAAAATTTCTTTGGCATGAATGGCAATGTCACTCGCCTGACCTTGATATCCACCCAAAGGTTGATGAATCATTACACGTGAATTAGGCAAAGCATGACGCTTACCTTTGGTTCCCGCGCTCAATAAAAACGCCCCCATACTGGCCGCTTGACCAATACAAAGTGTGCTGACATCAGGCTTAATAAATTTCATGGTGTCATAAATCGCCATGCCTGCTGTCACCGAGCCACCTGGTGAATTGATATATAAATAAATATCTTTATCTGGATTTTCTGATTCTAAAAAAAGCATCTGGGCAACAATCAGATTCGCACTGTAATCTTCAACCGGACCAACTAAGAATATGACACGCTCTTTTAATAAACGAGAATAAATATCATAAGCTCTTTCGCCTCGTGAAGATTGTTCTACAACCATTGGCACGAGGGTTGAATTGGTAATTTGGTTATCTAAAATATTTCTCATGATTACTCTCTCTGTAATATGCCCAGTAACATCCTGTTAAGAACCGTTACTCCATCATGACATGACGGCGTCAAAACTGACAGGGGTTTCTTTCACTTTTAATTGTTTTAATAAGCAGCTAACCGTTTCATCTAATAACGCTTTTCTTTCTAAGCCTGCTCTTAAATTTTGGTTAGAAAGATAGTATTGTAAAAACTGATCAGCGCTAGCACCAAAATTTTTAGCTAGTTTTTGAGCTTCTTCACGAACTTTTTCTTGCGTAATGGTGATTTGATTCACTTCAACAATTTTATTGATCAACAAACCAAGCATCACACGCTTTTCAGCCATGTCTTGTAATTCTGCGTCTTCTGGAAAATGAACATGTTCACCATTTTTTAAACGTTGTTCAAATTCTTTTAGAACATTTAATTTTTCTTGATCGACCATCACATTAGGCAAGGTAAATTTATTTTTTTCGATTAAAAGCTCTAATACTTTTTCTTTTACTTCTTCTGTTAAGGTTTCTTGTAATTCTGAGGTTAAACGCTCAGTGATTTTTTGCTTTAGATTAGCAATCAGATCTTCGCCTTCTTTTACTTCGATGCGAATTTTATTCGCCAAAGCTTCGTCGGTCATAGGCTGTTGTTCTAAAACTTGATGAATTTCTATTTTGATTTCGACTTCTAGGCCTGCATCGTGTTCATCTTTCCAATCTTTAGGATAAGCTAATTTAAGTTCAACCTTGCTGCCTTCAGATTTGCCTACTAAACCTTCAACTAATCCTGGGATCATGCCTTCGGATTTTAAAATAAGATTCACATTTTTTTGTTCAAATGGCTCTGGGTGTTTGCCATCTAGTAATTGACGTGAAATATCGACAAGTAGTTTATCGCCATTTTTAGCGGCTCTTTCGACTTTAGTCCAATCACAATACTGTAACTTCATTTTTTCAATCATGTTGCTGACATCTTTATCTGTCACTTCTGCAACACGTTTTTCGAATTCGATTTGAGATAAATCAACTAAATTAATTTCAGGTAAGATTTCTAAACTAGCCACAAATTCTAATGTTTCGTTTTCATCTAGAATTTTTTCGATAGTCGGCACGCCAGCTGGGTTAATTCCTTCGGCTGTTAGTGCTTTAGGGAAATTGTCTTTGATTAATTCTTCAATCACTTCTGAACGAACTTGTGGGCCAAACTTTTTCACGATAGTTGCCACAGGCACTTTACCTGGACGGAACCCTTTTAGGTTCATCTTTTTGCTGAGTTCGTTAACTTTTGAGTTGAATTTACTATTCACCCCTGCATCTGGAATTTGAATCGTCACTCGACGGCCTAATTCACTCGTTGTTTCCACAGACACTTGCATAGACATGGGAATTCCTCTCAACTCAACAGGGAAGCTAGATGTTTTTTAATATGGTGCGAAAGGAGAGACTCGAACTCTCACGGGTTGCCCCGCTGGAACCTAAATCCAGTGCGTCTACCAATTTCGCCACTTTCGCATATTCAATCAATTTGGTGGGTCGTGTTGGGATCGAACCAACGACCCGCTGATTAAGAGTCAGCTGCTCTACCAACTGAGCTAACGACCCGACTCTAAAACCACTAATAAAGAATCTGGGGTGAATGATGGGGCTCGAACCCACGACAACCGGAATCACAATCCGGGGCTCTACCAACTGAGCTACATCCACCATAATTTGGTGCGCCTGGCAGGACTCGAACCTGCTACCCTCGGCTTAGAAGGCCGATGCTCTATCCAAATGAGCTACAGGCGCGAATACTATTCACATTCGACCAATTTTGGTCGGGGTAGAGGGATTTGAACCCCCGACATTCTGCTCCCAAAGCAGACGCGCTACCAGGCTGCGCTATACCCCGACTGACTAAGCGGAAAGCACTTTAACAGAAAATGCTCTCACATCCAAGTCCGCAAATAATACTGTTTACAAAGCCAATCGTCAAACGCGTGCAAACACTATTTTCTCGTGCGAGAATAAAACCCGGTTATTCATTTATTATCTATTGAACTAAATACAAGGTAAGATCATGACCCAACCCTGCCAGCTCTTAGACGGCAAAAAACTGGCTGAACAAATAAAGCAAAATTTAATCTTAAAAGTAAACCAAAGAATAGCGACGGGATTACCTGCTCCAGGACTTGCGGTGATTCAAGTCGGCCAAGATCCTGCTTCTAAAATTTATGTTCAAAAAAAACGTGCATTATGTCTAGAACTGGGCTTTAACAGCCGGGCATATGATTTGCCTGATAACACGCCACAAAATGCCCTAATCGATTTAATTCATACCCTCAATAATGATACCTCGATTCATGGCATATTAGTCCAACTGCCCTTACCGGCTCATATTGCAGAACAAGCGGTTATCGAAGCGCTCTCTCCCTATAAAGACGTGGATGGATTTCATCCCTTTAATATTGGCCGACTAGCACAACGTTTACCGATTTTAAGACCTTGTACGCCTTTTGGGATCATGCAATTATTAAACACTATCCCCTTTAATTATTATGGCGCGCATGCTGTCATTGTGGGTGCATCCAACATTGTGGGTAGACCCATGACATTAGAATTATTGCAAGCGGGTGCAACCACCACCACTTGTCACAAATTCACTCAAAATTTAAAAAGCCATGTTCAAGAAGCAGACTTATTAGTTGTTGCTGTCGGCAAACCCAATTTGATCCCAGGAGAATGGGTAAAACCAGGTGCCGTCGTCATAGATGTTGGTATTAATAGGCTGCCATCTGGCAAAGTGGTGGGTGATATCGAATTCGAAGAAGCCAAAAAAAATGCACATTACATAACCCCAGTGCCAGGAGGTGTAGGTCCAATGACGGTTGCGACCTTGATGCAAAATACGTTACTCGCAGCGGAACTCGCTGAAAAAAATCAAAATAAAACTCAAACGATAATTAAATAAATAAAATTAGGAGTAATTTATGACTCACCTAAATGACGCTGTTGCCAAAGGCGATTTACCTGCTGTTAGAAATTTAATTGAAACCCAACGTTACAACCCTAATTATACTGGTTTTACAGGCTGGAATGACACGCCTATTACGGTTGCCGCTAAATTCGGTCAACGTAAAGTGATGGAATACCTTATTCAAAAAGGCGCTGATGTGAATCAAAAAGGCTACTGGGGATTTACAGCTTCTGCCATAGAAACAGCGCTCATGGTGGGCAAAACACAAACGGTGGTCACCCTTTTGGTGAATAACGCTACCCTGCCAACTGAATTGCATAAAACTGATATT
>CAYSTH010000002.1:0-43763 GCA_964433995.1 uncultured Francisellaceae bacterium
TTTAATCCGTTTACGACACTCTTCAATAGAGTATCAACGCCTTTACTTACACGTGGAGCCCATGCGGCTTTATCCCCAAGTTTAGGTGCACCAGCGAGCCCGCTAGCATGACACATTGCACAGTTTGCTTCGTAACGTTTAGGACCAGCATCTGGACCTAAATCAGCAGGAGAGGTGGGCAAGTCGGCACCGATGGCGACTTGTCCAATCGGTGCGGTACGCTTTTCAATTGCTTTGCTGGACAGATCGGAATGAATTTTATTGCAAGAAGCAAAACAGCTGGTAGAAGACAAAGCAAATGCTAGCGCTAAAAGTGGGGCAGATTTTAACCCAACTTTACAAAAATTAGTTAAGCACTTCACTATTATCTATCTCCCTTAAATAGTTTTTTTGAAGCGTGTAGTATACCGGCTCTTGGTTTAATCGAAAAGACAGCCATAGACGTATTAAATAGAGTAAAGTATGATCTCGAGCCTTGCGCCCGTAGCTCAGTTGGATAGAGTGTTGGCCTCCGAAGCCAAAGGTCAGAGGTTCGACTCCTCTCGGGCGCGCCAATTCGGCAATTTAAAGCACCTTCCCCAGTTATGTAGCCAAATTTCTGCCTCTCGATAGTGAGGCATTAATTTTTCCACTTGTGCCCAAAATCTGACACCATGACTACGATATTTCAAATGACTGAGCTCATGGACAACAACATATTCAAATACATATTCAGGCGCAGTGACTAATAACCAATTGAGATGGACAACATTATTGGTTCCCAAACTGCCGTATAAACTTTTTTGAAATTTTAATTTTAAGCCCGTTGGCCATAAGCCTAATAGCGGACAATATTTTAAAAACCAAAGATTCACAAGTTCAGATGCTTTATTAAGATAAGCGCTTAATAGTTGCTCTTCAGCTAATAAATGATTAAAAGGACTAAAATGAGTCAAAATAATGCTATCGGTTTGCCAAAAAACAGTTGGTTTTTCTGATGCCTGCATATATTGAAAAACAAGTTGTTTACCTAAAAAAGGAAGGGAGACTCCAGGTGTTAATCTATCAGGCCAGATAAAGGGATAATTAGATTCACGCTGAGTTTTTTGTGCTAGGTTTTTATTTATCCAATTTTTTTTGCTTTCGACAAAGGCAAGTAATTGTTGTTCGGAGACATAATTTGGTCCGCTCACAACAATTTTGTTTTCATCTAATTTTAAACGAATAGATCGTGAGCGGGCAGAGCGCTTAATTTCAACAGGTAACATATTGCTTTCAACCGCTTAATAGCTTTTCTTCGGCTTTATGAATTTTATCTTGGCTACCTTGTAACACCACGATATCACCTACTTGAAAAATAGTATCAGAGGCTGGTGTTTCACATTTATAGCCGCCGCGTGAAAAATTATTAATAGAAATACAAGGGGTTTCTGTTTGTAGATCAGACAGCGTTTTACCTACCGCATAAGCGCCTTCTGTTAATTCAATGGCATGTAATTGCGATTGATCAGCTTGATCTTCGATGGTTTCGACATCTTCTGTGCCCACATAAAAGCTTTGTAGCATTTTATATCGGCTGGCTTTTACCTCAAAAATTTGTTGTTGTACCTTTGTCGCCGGCACGCCTAATAAAACTAACATATGAGAAGCAAGCATTAAGCTCGATTCTAATTTTTCGGGGATCACTTCAGTTGCGCCGACGCTTAACAAGCTTTCTAAGTGTTTGTCATCTTCAGTTCTCACCAAAATGGGTAAAGTGGGTCTGAGGCTTTTGGCACGTTTAATGATTTTATCAGCGCGCAGAGGGTCTTTAAATGCGATGAGCAATAGGCTCGCTTCTTCGATATGGCAAGACTCTAGAACAGATAAATCGCTGGCATCACCATAATAAACCGGCTCACCTGCCGCTTTTGCTTCTCGTAGGCGAACGGGGTCTAAATCTAAGCCAATAAAAGGGATACCTTCATGTTCCAAAAATCTTGCTAAAGTTTGGCCGACGCGACCATAGCCACAAATTACCACGTGGTTTTTAATGTGTAAATTTTCAGATTCAATGGCTTCTAGTGGTTCAAAAGGCGATTCGGCATTAAAACGATTGCCCAATAATGAAGCTAAACGGCCATTGTATTTAATTAAGAAAGGTGAAATAGCAATACTTAAAAAGATAGAAGAGACTAAAATTTGGTTTGAATGAATATCGATAACTTTGCCAACTTGAGCGAGAGAAAGTAAGGCAAATCCAAATTCGCCCCCTTGAGCAAGCACTAAACCAGTACGAATAGAGCTAATAGGGTTAGCTTTAGCAAATCGCCCTACTGACCAAATAACCAAAAATTTAACAAAAATTAAGCCTGCTGTAATGGCACAAACCCACTCAAAATCGTCCCATAAGGTGTTGAGGTTGACATACATACCCACGGTGATAAAAAACAAACCCAGTAACACATCTCTAAAAGGCAAGATATCAGATTCAATTTGATGAACATATTCTGTTTCGGCAATCATCACGCCAGCTAAAAAGGCACCTAATGCCATTGATAAATGGAAATGCTCTGTTAAAAAGGCAGAACCCAATACCACTAACAATGCCGTTAACATCAAAAGTTCAGATGAACGCGCAGCAGCAACAAAATGTAAGATAGGTCTTAATAGCCAGTGACCGATTCCCAACATCACAATAAACAAAGCGCCACCCGTTAATACCGTTTCGAGCAATTGAGCTTGAATAGAGACATTAGGATCAGCAGAGACACCAAGTGCCGGAATTAAAATCAGGAAGGGAATGGCAGCCAAATCTTGAAATAATAAAATACCGAGTGCCATTTTTCCATGTTCTTGATGCAGTTCATCTTGCTCAATCATGAGCTTAGTGACAACAGCGGTAGAGGACAAAGTGAGTGCACCTGCAGCAGTGAGCGACGCTCCCCAGGATAATCCAGCATATTTAGCTAAACCAGTAGCTAAAATAGTGCAAACTAAGACTTGTAGGCCACCTAAACCGAGAAGTGAGCGGCGCATGGCAATTAATTTTGGGAAAGATAACTCAAGACCAATGGCAAAAAGTAAAAAAACCACGCCAAATTCAGCAATAAAATCTAAGTCCTTTACATCTGTAAAGAGTCCTAGCCCAAAAGGCCCTACAATGGTGCCTGCGAGCAAGTAGCCCAAAATTGGAGGAAGGTGTAACCGACGTAGGAGTGCCACCAGCACCACTGCTACTGCTAAAACAATCACTAATTCTTGAAATATGCCCATATCGCCCTGTAACCACCAATCAGCATGCTAAGTAAATGAATAATCAACTTCCTATATTATAACAAGGTCTACCTGCTTTTTGTTTGTATTTAATCTCGTTTTTGATTTTCGAGCTCGGCTATTTTTTGAGAAAGCGTCTCAAATTCCTTTTGCAGGTTTTCCAGCTTAATTTTATTTTCGGCAAGTAATGTTGTTTGAGCATCAAATTCATGACGCGATACCACGTCCATTTTATTTAATACGGAGCCCATGACCTCCTTGAAGGTTTTATCGAGTTCGTGATGCATATTTTTGAAAGCAGGAGGAAGATTGTCGATAAATTGCTTGCTGAGGTCATTTAAGATTTTGGGATCAAACATACAGGTCTCCGAAGGCATGCAGTAGTGTCAGTGACTTTTTTGACAAACTATTTTAAGATAATAGTCTGGTTGCTTTATTTATTATATAGATATGAGAATAAAATCCTACCCTCATGATAAAAAGAATGCGATATGCCATTCACTATGGATTGCAATATAGAAAGCGGTTATTCCAATATTTAGTGGATTCCACTTTATCAGTCAATTCCGTGACAGCCTTAACCGCAGATTATTTTAAAAACAAAAAAATACAGTATATTGCTTTAGATTTTGACGGTGTATTGGCCAATCATGGTGAAACCAAACCTTTACAAGAGGCAGAGGATTGGCTCAAAAATATCACACGATTTATTCCTGAGTCTCATTTTGCGCTTTTGAGCAACAAACCTTTTTCTGAACGCTTAAGCTATTTTCAGACGCAGTTCCCTCAGATAGTGATTATCAGCGGGGTAGCCAAAAAGCCTTATCCAGAGGGGCTCAATAAATTACTTGATTATTTTCACTGTGAAAAAAGTGAGTTAGTTTTGGTGGATGATAGGCTATTAACGGGCATGTTGGCGGTTTGTTTAGCAGGGACACAAGGCATTTATATTCGAGAAGCTTACAAGGATATAACAAAGCGGCCTTTGGCAGAGGTTTTCTTTATATTGCTAAGAAAAGTTGAAAGGCTATGGATTCGCTGGATTCAATAATAGCAGCTAGATAAAGTTGGAAAAATACTCAAAAGTTGCCATATCAGGGTAGCTAGCACTTATTTCCATGTTGTCATGCCAGCGAAGGCTGGCATCCAAAATGAAGAATAAACATGAAGATATTATTTTTCCTGGATGCCAGCTTTCGCTGGCATGACAGTTTTGGAGGGCTACCAGCTATTACTGATAACTTGCTCGAAGATGAGATTAATCAGCCATTTCAGCTTCTAAATCAGAAGTGATATCAGCTGGATAATCTTGTTCAAAATCCAACTCTAGTGCTTCTTCTTCATCTTCTTCAGCCAACATTTCAGCTTCTTCAGCGATATCGCTTTCATCAGCTTGTTCTGTTGCTTTAGCTGCTACTGCAACAGGTTCTGGTAAGTTGGGTAATGTAGCAGCAATCGTGCTAATGCGCATTTCAATTTCTTCTAACCAATTGTTTTCAAAGGCATCCATGTGCGCCATTAATGCTTCTGCTTGTTCAGCATCTAATTTAGCGGAGATGATGTCAGTTGAAGTATCGTCGAAAGCGTTGATTAATTTAATTAGATTTTTGTCTAATTTTGTTAATTCTGTTTCAAGTTTTTTGACTTGTTTTTTGTTTTCTGTATTAGCAAGCTTGCTTTGTAAAGAAGCTTGTTGTTTGTAAGCTTTGGTGATTTGTGTATGTAAGCTATTTAAAGTTTTTTCAAATGCTTTGATTTGACGAGCATTTTCTTTTAATTGTTTTTCAAAAGAGACTGGCGCTTTCGTTGTTTTAGCGGCTTTGGCTTTAGGTGCTTTAGCAACAGCTTTTTTAGCTTTAACAGGCTTAGCGGCTTTAGTTGCTTTCGTTGGCTTAGCAACAGCTTTTACTTTAGTGGCTTTAGTCGTTTTTTTAGCAGGGGCTTTTTTAGCCGTTACTTTTTTTGTTTTTGTAGCAGGTTTTGCTGCTTTAACCGCTGTTTTTGCTTTCGCAGGAGCTTTTACTGTTTTTTTAACAGCTTTTGCTGCGGTGGTTTTAGCTGTTTTTTTTTCAACAGGTTTGGCTTTTTTTGTACGCGCCATGTGTGTACTCCAATTTGTTTATGATTTCATCATTTTAAGTTAAGACTCGCAAATTATACACGAGAAAAAATTTTTTTGACTAGATTTTTCTTGCAAGAGCGGCAATAATGACCACTTATTTATTCAAAAAAGCTAGGAGACGGGCTTTTATGGCTTTCGTTGTAACAGATAATTGTATTCGTTGTAAATTTACAGATTGTGTAGAAGTTTGTCCGGTTGATTGTTTTCATGAAGGTCCAAACTTTATGGTCATCGATCCAGAAGAATGTATCGATTGTGCATTGTGCGAACCAGAGTGCCCCGCGAATGCTATTTTTTCGGAAGACGATTTGCCAGAAAATATGCAGGTGTTTAAGCAAATTAATGCCGAAAAAGCGCAAACGTGGCCTGTTCTCACTCAGCACAAGGCAGCCCTTCCAGAAGCAGATGCTTGGAAGGACCAACCAAATAAACTGCAATATCTAGAAGACTAACGCAGTCTTCGCATATACGGCTTTCGAGGTCGTTGCCTTCGCGCGCTCACAATCCTCATGTACTTTACGTACACGAAGGTTGCTCGACGCTCGGTGCCTACCCGAAAACGTATCTGCTGCGACTGTATTTACTCGCTTTCTGTTGCTGCAAGTAATTTGTCTTCTCTTTCCATATGCTCAGTGTAAGCTTCTCCTAGAATAGAAATCAGTGAAACCCACTCACTCGATTTCCAAAATGCAGGATTAGCCAGGCGATTCAAACTTAATCTGAGCGCCTCGGCAGAGCGTTTAACGCTTTGCCATTCCTGAGTGCCTTGTGGTGGTGGTTCGATTTGATCAATCGATGGCATCAACGTTAGGTAGTGCGATAATGCACGACACCATTTTTGCATTTCCCCTACGGCTCCCTCTGTTTGGTTGTCGTAGTAATTCATACAAATTTGGTTGTAGTGAACTAACAAAGCCTGACGTAATTGTAACCAATGATAACCTTGTCGACCCAGTACCTTCCTTGGTGCTTGTGATTTGGCATGTACATTTGACATCCGTGCCCTCCTTGGTGCGGTTGCCTACACCTTATTAGACCTTTTGCTGGTCGGCTAAGTCAAGCTTTGTCGACTGAATTAAACAACTTTTTGTTATGTAAGAATTACACCTGATCGTTGTGAGATATTCGCCATTCCTTTTGTGAGCGTTAGCGTATATTTTCATATTCAAAAACCAAAAAAAATCTCTAAGTATTTATTATTTATAGTAATTTTAAATTTTAGCCTTAACTATTTTTAAAATGTTGTGAGTGAGTGACTCGGTTTGTATCTTGAGGTTTAGTGAGGATTTGTTAAATTGATTTCATCCTCACATCATGGATAGCGATGTGAGGTCCAGTGGGATGCGGATTATCCCAACACGTGTTGCCATGGATGGCAGGAAGGCTCGAGGGTAAGAGCCTGTTGATGAAGGGTTTAGGCACGGATCGCCTACCTGTTTTCAAGGATGAAAACAGGCGCCTAAGTAATCAATTCATGTGGCTGGGAAGTAGCCAGGTTGTAGAGCAGGGATCGCAACAAGAGGCGATTGTTTTCAAGCGCCTCTTGTTATGTCCATTTTAAAAAAGGAATGGTGATGCGCGCTCATTAAGTAAGTTAGAAACTGACCAGGTTGGCGGTTCTGGCTGGTTCATGTTTGTTCTTCCAGTTGTCATTGGTTTTTTTGCTGAAGGACCTGTTGGTGTTGCAGGTGCTCTTGTTGCCACTACAGGGGCTAAAAATCTTGAGCATTTAAAAAAGCATGGTGAAATTCCAACTGTTGAACAAATAATTAATTAAGTATCATGAATACATTGCAGCAAATATTGTTTTCTCTTGTCTCAGGATATGTTGTTGCAGAGATGTTTAAGTTGCAATATAACGATTGTATATTTGTGGCTTGTATGTCTGCTTCCGCTCCTGTGATTTGGTGGTTTTTCGAAAAATTCACCAAAAAAACTGAATAGTAAAAAAATTTTATTTCCTGCCTAGTTTATACAGGTATAATTGCAAGCCAGCCAAAAGCAGGTAGATCCCCAATTCAAGCTGAGGAATACTCAGTCCCCATAAACGCCAAGTATCATGGGCGCAACTGCCTGAACCTTTAAACACCTCAATGATGACTTCGTTTAATGGCAAGGTTTCTAATAAATAACTGAGATCAGGTCCACAAGCCGGTAGTTTCTCAGGGGGTAAGTACATTAACCATAAATGATAACCAGACAACGCTAAACCACTTACCAAAATCAACGCAAGACCATAAAAATAAAGCCAATCAAATGATTTTTTAAAAATCAGGCGTTGTGTTAACCAAGTGAAATACATGCCTCCCATCACAATTAAAATGATTCGACTGAAAATACATAATGGGCAGGGTGTTAAATTGTAATAATATTGTAAAAATATCGCGATACCAACAGATCCTAAGCTCACTACACATCCGGTGAGTATCGTTAAATTAATAGGTTTCATACTCTGCTCTTACTGTCACAAAATGGCCTTGGAAAACAGATTGGGTTGTCCCGATTAATTCAACAGCGGCGTCAGTGCTAGGCCATTTTACTAATAAACTACCGTGTGTCAGGCTCACTTTAACTTCTTTACTTAATACGTCGCTAGAAATACCAGCTACCACTGCAGCACAAGCAGCAGAACCACAAGAAGGTGTTTCACCTGCGCCACGTTCAAAGGTTCTCAACAAAATGTGATTTTTTGCCATGGGCTGAACGAAGCTAACATTGACGCCTTCAGGAAAAATGGCAGGGTTTTGTAATTGTTTACCGATGTTTTCTACTTCAGCTTCATGGATATTGGCTACCGTAATCACACAGTGTGGATTGCCCATAGATAAGATATGGCACCGTTTAGGCAAAGCAATGCCTTCGAGATTCATTTCGTATTCAAACCCTTGTTTAGGAGAGAGTAAGGTAGGAATTTGTGTAGGTAGAAATTGAGGAACACCCATTTTAACAGAGACTTGGTTATCTTCTAATAGGTTTAATTTGATGCTGCCAGATAGTGTGCCCACTTGTAGGCTGGTTTTAGGGCTCAATCCTGAATCTTGGATAAATCTGGCAAAGCATCGAGCGCCATTACCGCACTGACGTGCCTCAGAGCCATCTTGGTTATATATTCGCAAGAAAAAGTCCATATCGGGTTCAGTGGGCGCTTCGGCAATTAAAACTTGATCGCATCCAATTCCAAGTCTTCTGTCGGCGATAGCCGTAATGAGCTTAGTGCTCAGGTTAAAATTTTGAGTAATTTTATCGAGCACGACAAAATCATTGCCCAGCCCGTGCATTTTGGTAAATTTAATGAGGTGTGCCATATGACAGTTTATCCTGCTAAATAAATAGTTGTTCTTTGCTAAATAAATCGCGGTAAGATTCTTTGGTGCGAATCACCCAGTGTTTATCTTGATGTATTAATATTTCTGCGGGCATCGGTCTCGAATTATAATGGTTTGCCATGCTCATGCCATAGGCACCTGCCGTTAACACAGCGACATAATCTCCCATGGAGACAGATAACGCGCGCTGCTTACCCAAAAAATCACCTGTTTCACAAATCGGCCCTACTATATCGTAGATTTGACTAAAGCGCTCGGATGGATATTGGTAAACAGGAATAATGTCGTGTGAGGCATCATAGAGAGCCGGTCTAATCAGTAAATTCATTCCTGCATCCACGATGCAAAAATGCTTTTCATCCATGGTTTTTAAATATTCTACTTTGGTCACTAAGATACCGGCTTGTGCAATCAAGGCTCTGCCAGGTTCTATAACCAGATGCCAGTTTTTATCTGGATAGCGGTTTTTAAAGTTTTGTGTTTGCGCTTTAATCATTGCGCCATAGTCTTGAATGGAAGTGTTGAGCCCTAAGCCTCCACCCAAGTTAATGTATTCAAGATCAACGCCTTTTTGAATCAAGGCAGAAAACAAATCAAATAATTTGGTTAAAGCCAATTCAAATGGCGCAATATCATCGATATTCGAGCCAATATGACAGGCAATACCAATGGGACAAATATTAGGTAAGCTAGCCGCCTGTAAATATAACTCTAATGCAGATTCAATCGGCACACCGAACTTATTTTCTTTGAGACCGGTTGAAATATAGGGGTGAGAATCTATCGCAATATCAGGATTCACTCTAAAAGCGATAGGCGCAATTTTATCTAATTTTGCTGCGATGGCTTGTATGCGCTCCAGCTCGGGCCAAGATTCTACTTGAAAACAGTGAATGCCACTCGAAAGTGCGAACGCTATTTCTTCATGACTTTTGCCCACACCAGAAAAAATGACTTTATCAGGAGAAGCGCCTATGGCTAATATCCGAGCAAGCTCCCCTCCGGAAACAATATCAAAACCCGCACCTAGCTCATTAAAAACAGATAAGATCCCGAGATTGGGGTTTGCCTTAACAGCATAATGAATATGATGAGGGATGCCAGAAAGGGCGTCGCTAAATTGTGTATAAGCATCTAATATGGTCTGCTTTGAGTATAAATAAAGGGGTGAACCATATTGCTCCACGAGAACACGAATAGACAAATCTTCGGCAAATAAAAATTTATCTTTGTAGCTAAAAAACATTATTTCTTCACTCGCTGACTTTTAGGTATTTCATCAGGGAAATAAAGCGGACCTGTTTGGCCACAACCCACCAAACTCAAGATCAGTAAGGTGCATAGGATGGGCATCACGACAGAATTAAGCTTTTTCATGTAAACTATCCAGATTGAAGTATAGAGAGTTTGTTATATGTCTTACGAAGATTTTCACGATATCGCTCAGCAATTATTACTAAAATTTGATCAATTATATAGCGATCACCCTAATATCGAAGATAGCCAATTGAGTGATGGCGTTTTGGTGCTCACAAAAATGAATTTTCAAAAGGTTATCATATCAAGGCAGTCACCTGTTAAAGAAATTTGGGTGGCCACACCAGGCGGCGGGTTTCATTTTAGATGGGAATCTGAAAAAAACGGTTGGTTTGATAAAGACAATCAAGAATTAGAAGCCTTTATTCAACACAATATTCAATAAAACTTATAATAAGTGAAAAGATGCACATGTTATTAGAAACCTTAGTTTATTTCTCTCAATCCATCCAAAAAGATCAACCTGTGAAATATGCCATTATCTGGTTACATGGGTTAGGGGCAGACAATCGCAATTTTTTAGAGCTCATTCCTTATTTAAAATTAAAGACCCAAGAACGAATCAAGGTGATTTTTCCGCAAGCACCCGATAGAGTGATCACCGCAAATGGCTACATGAGTATGCCAGCGTGGTATGACATTAAAGGATGGGATCTGAATTCAAATATAATTCAGCCCGATTTTGATGGTATGAAAGAATCTATTCAACAAGTGCATGCGCTCATTCAACAAGAAATAGATTCAGGTATTTTACCAGAAAATATTATCGTGGGTGGTTTTTCACAGGGTGGCGTGATTGGTTTATTAAGCGCCTTGACCTACCCACAAAAATTATCAGGTGCCTTTGGTTTATCATGCTATCTTCCTAGTTTAGTGCCTTTTGATATTCATTTGCCTTTAAAAACCAATCAAATTTTTATGGCGCACGGGGTTCATGATCAAATTGTGCCATATTTTATGGGAGAGGCAGCTAAACTACTATTAACTTCAGAAATGGGGACGATAACTGAATGGCATACCTATCCTATTGAGCACACGATTAATCTCGAAGAGAGCGAAGCCTTGGGAAATTGGATAAATACTCAGTTAAATTTAAGATAAGAAAGCAAACATGACGAGAGCCAAAAAAGACACTTTGCCCCAGTTTGACGAAGAGGGGTTATTGCCCAATTTTTGTGGTGTAAAACCTATCTTTATTTTGAGTGTGGGGGCGCAATTACTGGTTTTTGTGCTTATTTTGGCTACTGGCGACGATTTAAGTGAATCTTGGGATGAACTTGGATTACTGTCATTTTTTGTACAATGGGTAGCCATGTCGAGTGCTTTTTGTTTGTGTTTACTAAGACGCCCATTAAGAAAATTATCCGTTATTTGGGCTGCCGCTTTAAGTTATCTTACTATTTTATTGGTGACAGGCGTATTTGCGCATTTGGCGCAGTTATTTATGGTGATGTTTGAATACCAATGGGGTACTTCACCCAGCGCACGAGATGATTTTTTACTGCGTTGTTTATTAATCAGTTCGATTATTTCATTAGTGCTATTAAGATATTTATATGTTTTGCAGCAATGGAAACAACAAGTCAAACTAGAGAGCGAAGCCAGAATTCAGGCATTACAATCTAGAATACGACCACACTTTTTATTTAATAGCATGAATATTATTGCAAGCTTAATTCATTCTCAACCTAAAGAAGCCGAACGTGCAGTTGAAGATTTATCAGAACTCTTTAGAGCGACACTCAAAGAAACATCGAGTTTAATACCATTAGTGCAAGAATGGGGGCTGTGTGAACACTACTTGCATATCGAAGGTCTAAGATTGGGGGATAGACTGAAAATCAATAGCGATTTTAGCAATGTTCCTAAAGATGCGTTGATTCCGATGTTGAGTTTGCAGCCGCTGATTGAAAATGCGATTTATCATGGTATTCAACCCTTGCCAGAAGGGGGAGAAATTACCATCGAAGCGGCTTTGGTTGAAAATACCATTCAAATTCATATTTCTAATCCTATGCCTAAAAATTTGACTAAATCGACAAAGGGTAATCAAATGGCATTAGGGAATATTGAGCACCGCTTGGCACTCATTTTTGGCAAAGCAGCAACCATTAAACTGACACCAAAAGTAGATCAATTCGATGTGATTATTACGATTCCCTATATGAAGCCCTAGATATAAAAACAGTAATTTAAAAACAAGTACGGCCGATGTATAAGGTATCGCTGTGTGAGGAAAGAGCATGCGTATATTAATCGTTGATGACGAACAGCTTGCTAGAGAACGAATGGTTCGTATTATTACGGAGCAGCTTCACGATCATGAAATTGTGGGTGAAGCGCAAAATGGTAAAGAAGCACTCGAAAAAATTCAAAGTTTACATCCTGAAGTGGTGATTTTAGATATCCGCATGCCAGGTATGGATGGGTTAGAAGTGGCTAGGCATTTAATGAATTTAGATGCCCCCCCAGCCATTATTTTTTCAACGGCTTATGATGAGCACGCGATGGATGCGTTTAGAGTCAATGCCATCGATTATTTGCTCAAGCCAGTACGGGCAGAACAACTAGAACAAGCATTAACCAAAGCTGTACGCCCTAACATGGCACAATTAGCTTCTTTTTCTAAAGAAGATGCAGGTAATGATCATGCTAGAACACATATTAGTGCACGCACGCGATTAGGGATTACCCTGATTCCTCTGGAAGATATTTATTTTTTCAGAGCGGAACATAAATATGTCACGGTGCGACATAAAGGTGGAGAAGTTTTAATAGAAGATCCATTAAAAGAGTTAGAAGAAGAATTTCCAGAAAGATTAGTTCGCGTGCATCGGAATGCTTTGGCTTCAACCAGTTGCGTGCGAGGTTTAGAAAAAGGGCCTGCAGGCTCACATATGCTGAGATTTGTCGATATTATCGATAAATTAGAGGTGAGCAGACGACATTTGGCCAAAGTGAGAGCGATGTTGCGTTAGGATTTTTTTCCTTTATCATTACCCTCTATGAAAACCATTCGAATCGTCACTCGTACGAGTGAATTAGCCATGTGGCAAGCTCGTTTTGTAGAGCAAAAATTATACCATTATCATCCTAGTCTTGATATTCAGTTAATTGGCGTAAAAACCCAAGGCGATAAAATCCTGGATGTCAGCCTTTCTAAAGTAGGCGGTAAGGGCTTATTTGTGAAAGAGCTTGAAGACCAATTATTAAATCATGGTGCTGATTTGGCGGTGCATTCATTAAAAGATGTGCCTTATCAGTTGCCTTCGGGATTAATTTTGACGGCCTTTGCAGAGCGAGAAGATCCTCGAGATGCTTTGATTAGTCCGCATTATACAAATCTAAAAGAATTGCCTAATGGGGCAAAAGTCGGTACTTCTAGTTTAAGAAGACAAGCGCAATTATTAAAAATACGCCCCGATTTATCTTGTGAATTATTGCGAGGCAACGTACCTACGCGTATTCAAAAATGCGTAGAAGGGCAATATGATGCCATTATTTTAGCGGCAGCAGGGGTGAAGCGTTTAGGATTGGCAAGTCACATACGTGAATATTTAGATACCCAAACCTTTTTGCCCGCAGTCGGGCAAGGTGTCTTAGGCATAGAATGTCATCAAGAGAATCACGAATTAATCGCATTATTAAAACCCTTAAATCATCAACCGAGTCGTTTAACCAGTTTGGCTGAACGCAGTATGAATGAAGCCTTAGAAGGGGGCTGTCAGGTGCCAATTGCGGGGTATGCGGTAATAGAAGAGAGCGGAAGAGGGGAAAAAGAAGTTTCTTTGTCGTTAATTGGCAGGGTGTTAACACCTGATGGCAAAACCTGTTTAGAATCTAAAGGCAAAATATCGGTAGAGTTAAACAATCCAGATACGGCTCAGTTAATTCAATTGGGTAAAAAAATTGCTGGTGATTTAATATCACAGGGCGCAGATAAAATTATTTCAGCATGTTATTCACAAACAAAATCTTAATCTGCCGGCCTCTAGAACAGGCCGAAAAACTCGCTGCTGTTATGCAAATGCAGGGTTTTGAGCCTATTGTTTTGCCTACGGTAGATATTCAGCCTATTGATGCCGTTCATAAATTTATACCATTATCAAAGTTAAGCATTCAGCAAGCAGATGTTATCTTAATTCAAAGCACCAGTGCTTTAGCTTATCTAGACTCATCAGGTTTAGAGTTATTGGCCTCTAGCAAAGTGATATATGCCATGGGGGCGGGCACACAAGAAGCTTTGCAAGCCAAACAGATTTCATCTTGTTGGGTAGCTAGTCATGGCGCTGCCAGTGAACAGATTTTAAGCTCACCACCTATATCAACCTTGCCAGTTAACAGTAAAATTTTGTTATTAACAGGCGAGGGCGGGCGTTCTGTACTTCAGCCCGAATTAACCAAAAAAGGTTTTGTGTGCCAACGCATCAATACCTATAAACGAGCGATGCCTGTTTATACTCACCAACAAATAAACAACATATTGGTGCAGGCGCCAGAAGTAATTTTGGTCACCAGTGTCGATATCTTAAAAAATCTATTAATTATTTTTAAAGATAACTTAAACAACATTAAAAATTTACCGCTATTAGTCATTAGTTCGCGTATTCAAGATGCTGCAGTAGAGTTAGGCTGGCAAGGTGAAATTTTGTTGGCAGATTCGGCAAGCAGCGAAGCAATTTTAAAAAAGCTTAAAAATTATTGTGCTAAAAAAAACAGTAAGTGAGATATTCTTGTATTTACACTTCATTTCGTTCAAATCTAATATGTTCTATATAAGCCACTTATAAAGCCTATAAGTTGATTTTATACAACATTCAAGTACTTATGCTTAACAACCCTCCAAAACACCCCCCCTATTTCAGTAATCTGCTTACTGAAACACCCCCCATATTTTGGTAAGATAATCACAAATAGAGTATACTCAAGCTCAGAAAAGGCATATAAAACTAAGATTTGGTTTCTGATGAAACGAGCATACACACAATATTTAATTAGCTGGCTAATTCAAAAAGATAGAAAACCTTTGGTTTTGAGAGGGGCGCGCCAGGTAGGTAAAACATGGTTAGTTAGAGATTTTGTAAAAGGGTGTAATAAGACGCTCATCGAAATAAATTTTGAGCGCTCGCCCGAATTACAAAGTTTATTTGAGTCAAATTTACCTGAAGATATTTTAATAAATCTAGCCGCAGTATTTAAGCAAGACATTATTCCTAGCGAAACAGTGCTTTTTTTAGACGAAATTCAAGCAGCACCTCAATTATTGGCAAAACTTCGTTGGTTTGCAGAAGATATGCCGGAATTAGCGATTATTGCAGCAGGTTCATTGTTAGAGTTTGTTTTAGCCGAACATGCTTTTAGTATGCCGGTGGGGCGAATTACTTATGTGCATCTTGAGCCATTCACTTTTGAAGAATTTCTATTAGCGAATCAAGGTGAAAATTTATTAGCATATATTCAGCAATTCGATTTTAGTAAGTCTGTTCCTCTTGCTATCCATTCCCAACTCATCAGTTTATTTAAAGAATATTTAATTATTGGTGGCATGCCAGCGGTAATATCGAGTTGGATTGCAGAAAAATCTTTACAGCGTGTTCAACAAATTCAACATGATATCATGGCAACTTATCGAGATGATTTTGCAAAATACCATGGGCGGCTTTCAATCAATCGATTAGAAGAAGTCATTATGAGTGTGCCAAAAATGCTTGGACAAAAATTTGTTTATAGCCGAGTAAACGCAACAGCCCACTCAAGTGCCATTAGGCAAGCACTTGATTTGCTCATTAAAGCCAGAGTTTGCACAAAAGTAAAAGGTACCGCTGCTAATGGTGTTCCGCTTGAGGCAGAAATTAAAGATAATTATATGAAAATGATTTTTTTAGATATCGGTTTATGCTGTAGCGCACTAGGTATCACTTTAAACCAATTATTGCCTTTTAATGAGATTAATTTGATTAACAAGGGTAGTCTTGCCGAGCAGGTTGTTGGACAATTACTTCGATCGATTTATCCTCCTTATATTGAACCTAATTTATATTATTGGCTAAGAGAAGAAAAACAATCTAATGCCGAACTTGATTATGTCATTCAGTTTGAGAATAAGATTATTCCAGTAGAGGTCAAAGCAGGTAAAACAGGCACATTAAAATCTTTACAAACTTATATCAAATTAAAAAATTCATCTATGGCTATTCGAATTAACTCAGATTTTCCTAGTGTCACTGATATCGATAACTGTAAATTACTCTCTATTCCATTTTATTTAACGGGGCAAACCAATCGATTATTAAATTTATATTAATCAAAGCGCTCTTACACCCACCCTATACCCAAACAAAACAGTTGTCTAACATAAACACTTTGCCATATAGTAGTAGCTAATTAATGGATTAATTATTGTTCTTCTTATCTCAAGGCGGAGAAAATCATGCGTATCGCATCACTATTCAAACTTAGTTCTGCAGCTTTTTTGTCATCAGTCATTGGTGCAGTGAGCGTGCTAGGTGTAAGCTCCGTTGCTCAAGCCAAAGATCAATTTTTTAAAGATGGTTTTCTCTCCGAAGTAAATTGGCAAGTAGAGCCCTACATTGGTGCCGATGCCATGACACGCGTTATGCGTTACAAAGATGAACCCACTCATCCTTTTCAAGAACACTTAGATACTTTTCAGCCGTTTGTGGGTGTGAAGTTGCACAAATATTTTGGGGTAGAGGTAGGGTATCAAAATAGTGAAAAAGGAACTAAGATGCGCCTTTTTGATCAACTGCAAGCACCTCAATTTTTTGGGGGTGGGCCGCTAGATTTAATATTTAACGACCAAACACTTGGGATAGATACAACTGCTATTGTAAAGGGTTGGAATTTAGGTGTTGTCGGTTATTATCCTATATGTAAAGAAAAAACGTCTTTATTTTTAAAAATGGCCTATGCAAATTTGCATGTTAATCAAGAAATTAGATTTATGGTTGGACCATCACGTGGAGGAGCTCTTGGACTAGACTCGGGGCTAGATTTCGTTTCTTTGCATGATTCTACAGGCATGTTGTCTATTGTAATTGGTTTAAAGCATAATTTTGCTCAACATTTTGGTGGAAGAATTTTTATTGGAATGGATAGAACTTCAAGAATAGACTTAGATGGTGCCGCAGTTATGTTGGGTGCCATTGATGCTGTTAGAGGTACTAGAGTCCATGTCGAACCGCATAATTCACTTAATTATGGGGTGGGCATTTATTATAATTGGTAAATTTAACTCATTAACGACAATTAAAGATTTCTTACTTGATCGGACAGACAATGTGGCAAATATGTATTGTCCGATTTTTTCAAAGTTCTAGTATCTTTTTCATATTGCCACTCTTCTGCTAGAATAAAGCTACTTTACTTGCAAGCCTTGTGACGAAGTAGGTTTGTATGTATCATACTGAGCTTCAAAACCGCCTCTTTGTTTTATCTGCATTAAAACTTTATATAAACCTTGGCATGCTTTTAAGAGCTCTCTATTTCCAGATATCTTACCTAAAGTGTCATCTAAAATTTTTGAAAATTCAGATTTATCTAAGCAAATTGATGCGGTATGTTTAAAAAGATCATCAGTAGATTTCCCTGATTTAGCTTCATTTATTAGATGCTCTGGTAAATTTTTCAATGATTCAAGTCTTCCTTTCTCATCTTTGAGATTAGTTATACTACTAGAAGCGCTCTTTAAAACTTCAATTTGATCTTCTTTTTTAACAACGATGCCACCTTCTAATGCCTTAATCATTTTATTGATTTTTATTGAAGATTCATCTATTTCTTCATCGACAACAATGCCTGACAATCTCTTTACTTCCGCATCATTTTTGGCTATAGAACTTTCTAGTTCTGTTTTTTGTTTCTTCAAAAGATTTAAGGCTCCTTCACCCCCTCGTAGATCAAATTCTTTTATTACGTATTCCTTAAGGATTTCCATTTTTGAAATTTTTTCAATTATCAATTGAAGTTTATTTCGGTCGTCTTTTATAGAAGTCTGTAATTCTTTGATTATTTTCTTATTTTCAGGTTTAGAATCAGACTGCTTTTCTTGTTGCCCCAGTGCATTGCTAAGTATAAGAGGAGAGTTTACATTTCTTATCCCTGGCATTTTCTCAGATGGTGTGTCGGTTGATGGGTCAGTGTTTGTGTTGACGACTTTTTTAGGAGTAGGCAAGAATCCTGACTTTTTTTGTGGAGCAAGTTTTTTAACTAGGGGTACTTCAGCTTTAGGTTCAGATTCAGGCTTAGGTTCAGGGGGTATTCTTGCTTTTTCTCGGGCAGCTCTTTTTAAAGCCTCTTCTTTTTCTAATTCAACTTTAAAAACAGTTGGTGCTTTTGCTTTTGCCGTAGGTTCAATTGCAAGTTTTGCTACTTCAGCTTTACAATCGCTTGTACTAATCAATATCTTAAGCTCTTCTTGAATTTTTGACATTTGTTCTGGAAGAACTTTATTAAATGTATGTCCAGCTTTAGCAGTTTCCCTTAATATTTCGGTTTTAAATTTTGCCATAGTATCTTCAGTTAATTCATCTGCCCCAAGATCAATATTAATTGAGTGTTCTATGATTTTTGGGTTTGCTATAGGGTCTTCAGCCTGGTCTTTGTCAAAATTAGGATTTAACATCACATATTTTATTTTGTCTCCCTCTTTTTCTAAATAAATTGATTTTTCTTTTGGTTTTTCACCCTCTTTTAAATCTGACTTTAGAAAAAGTTCATAGTTTTGTGTTTGGTGATTAATTTGTGCATAGACATCAGCTACCATCTGTTCAAACAATTTTTGTTTTTTTACATCTACTCTGATATTGTCCTTGAAGTTTGAACGGGCATGGCCTCTCTTTGTTGTTTCTTCTAAAATGACAGAAGCCAAACTATCTAGTTTATCTCTTGTTAATGCAACATCAGGAATGTTGATGTCAAGTGTAGCTTCAAGTTTTTCTTTTGGATTCTTAGGGTTTAAAGTAACATATTTTAATTTATCTCCACTCTTTTCTAAATAGATAGTGTTTTTTTCTGGCAATGTATCTTTGGGTAATTCTGATATTAAAAAGAGCTTGCTAAAATTTTCTTTGGGAGTATATCGGATTATTCTGCTATTAATTTGAAATCCGGGTGGAGAAATAACTTTGAGGTATCCAGAAGCTAATCCTAAAAGTACCATGTTGGGAAGCTTTGCTCCCTTATCTGTTAACTCTGTTAATTTTGCTTGCATGGTAACATCAGTACATTTTACTTTTCCTGTTTCTTCTGAAAAAAGAGATTTCATATTTAATCGGGTTCCACTAGCGGTTTCAGATTTTAATTCAAAGAAATCACCAGTTGGTATGTCAGCAGTAGGAATAACGATAGTCGCTTCTTGAAGCGTTTTTACTATCTCAAGATTTGAGGCTGCACTGACAACTTCTTCTTTAGGAGCTTTATAAATGATGTTAACAGCAGAAACAGCAGAAGTTAAACTCTCTTGAACTTTTTTAAGGCACTCTTGAGTTGAAAATAAAGAAGGCAAATGAACTTTACCATTTTGAGTTATTTGTTTTACAGCAGCTTCGCAATCCTTAGCGTGCCTCTCAACTAAATCTTGAAATTCAACTTGAGATTTGATTGAATCAGCCCTTATAGGGAGATATTCATTTAGCTCATCTTTTACTAAATCAGCATTCTCTGCAGACAGAAGTTTAATGCTTTCGGTCATGTTTGTCTTGAAAAATTTATCAAGATTCTCATCGAATACTGCAGTTACATTTTGTTCTTTTAACATATCATAAGGATGCATTTTATTTAATTGAGCTAGTAATAAAGGGTTTCCTAATATTTGAGGTTTTTCTTCAGAGTAGTTACTGATATCGTGTTCAATTTGAGTGATATTTTTTTTGTAAAATTTTAAAAGAGACTCTCTTGCTCTTAATCTAGCTAAGTCGCACTGCAATTCTAAGCTCTTGTGATTTTCTTCAAGTTTTTTAATTTCGTTTTCGCCTTTTAACTTAAAGGCTTCCAATTCTTTTTCTAAAAGCTCAATTCTTCTTTGTTTTTCAGTGTTAAATTCATCTAGCTCTGTCTGAGTAGGTGGCGAAGATGTATCATCTTTTTTTGGAAATTTTTCGTCTTTAATGTTAAGAATAGCTTGATTGACGAGTTTTTCTTTTGAGGAAATTTTACCTTTAATGAAATCCACTGCTTTATTTTTTAACAGTGGATCGGCCTTAATATTAGCTTTATCTATATCACTTTTAGTCAAAATAACCAATTTCAAATAACTATTATAAAGGTTAATAACCGGCTTTTGAATGTCACATAGCGCATTTACTGTTTTAACATCTTTTTCATCTTTAGGTGTAAAGTTGTCTTTACTTTTTATATAATTTAAAGCACTGTGTATTTCTCTTAGGGCGTCATTTTCATCTGAGATGGCGCCAATTACCGAGTCTTTTTCTTGTTCAAGTGTATAAACCAACTCTTGCAATTTAGGTTTTTTTGTTAGATCAAGCTTTTTAATTGCGCTATCTATTTTTGTTTTTTCTTCCATATAGGATTTAAGATCAGGATCTTTTTGAATAAGCGCATCTTCTCTAGCTATTAATTTTACACGTTCTGAGTCCAATTCTTTTCTCTTTCCTTTATATTCTTCGGCTATCAATTTTTTATCTTCTTCAAATTTTTCTTCTAGCGCTTCTAAATCTTCAGGAAGGGTTTTTTCTTTTTCTTGTTCAAAATTATTTTTTAAAACTTCATTATCTTTGCTTTCATCTGCAGATAATTGTTCTTTTTTTGCCTCCCAATTTGCAAGCGCGGCCACTTTGTTTGCGTTTAGTTTTTTATATCGCTCCTTAAGTAAGCCAACCGATTTGATAGCGGCTAAAATATCTTTATCTTCAAATATCTCGCCACCATTCAAGTCATTCACTTCATTTCTAAAACTTTCGTCCTCAGTGTATTTTGATAAAAAACACTTGTTCTTCCCTTTATCTTTTGTGAGCTCGTCAATCACTACCCCTCGTTTAAATACGAAGCTTTTTTCTTTCTCAGGAGCTTTTTCTGGCGCTGTCGCAAAAAAAGATTCGATCGCTTTCATAGACTTTAATACATCTGATTTAGCTGGAATTTTTTGTTCTTGTTTTGTGAGTTGAGCTGCTTCTTCTTGTATATTTTTATGATTTTCTTCAATCGTCTTGCTTGTGGCAAAAAGATCCATTTCCAATTTAAAAACATTAGAGGAGTCAGCCATAAATTTTTGATTTGGCAAAGCACTCTCTAATTCAGCTTTCATATCTTCTAAAAATGTTTTCGTTTCTGTTTCATTTTTACTATCTGTTAGTAGTATTTTTAGGTTTTTGAATTGATCATGTAAATATTGCAGTTTTCTTTTATCAGGGGTAATTAATTGTGTATAACCAGCTTTTGCAGTAGCTTCTAAAACTGCGCTTTTAAAAACATTATCATTTAGTTTTAACTCAAAACCATCCATATCTATATTCAAGTTGCCTTTATGT
The DNA here is from genome assembly GCA_964433995.1 of uncultured Francisellaceae bacterium. Classification (GTDB taxonomy): domain Bacteria; phylum Pseudomonadota; class Gammaproteobacteria; order Berkiellales; family Berkiellaceae; genus CADEEZ01. The sequence continues at coordinate 21,507 of CAYSTH010000002.1, forward strand.
ACTTCTCGGTTTGGACCGCGAACAAAATAAGTACCGTTTTCACCTAAATAAATCTTACCCATTTCTGCATTGGTCGCTTTATTATCTTTTAGGTCTGACATTAAATGTAGGGTATATTCAGGGTTTTTAGCTTTGGTATGCCCAAAAATATGTGTTATAGAAAGGACGCCATTCTTAAAAGCTGGATCTTTAATTTGTTCATTGATATCAGTTATATCGATATTTTTGAGATTTTTTAATTCATCTTTTAGGTTACCTTTGTGTATAACACCAAAAGGAGCGCGCACAAAATAAGTACCATTTTCATCTAGGTAAATCTGATTTACCTCGGCATTTTCAGCTCTACCATCTTTTAAATCTGAAATTAAACGAAGTTTATATCCCTCGTTTTCTTCAACTGGAGAGGCTCCTTGTGAGCCGCTTTGAGATGACGGAGTGGGTGGTGGTCCACCACGTCTTTGAACAGGCGCTCTAGGAAGAGGAGGGCCACCGCGTCCAGGTGAAGGCAGAGGAGGGGGAATAAGAGGGCCACCGCGCCCAGGTAAAGAAGGTATGGTAGGAGCAGAGACCCCAGGTCCAGATGACTCAGCAACAACTTTAATAAGGGCATCTAATCCTACTTGAGCCTCATAAAACAACCATGGTTTTTTATCATTTGCCAATCCTTCTGCAAGCTTACTTTCAATTTCAAGCGCTAAAACATCTTTTTTTATTTTGCCAATATCCATAAACAATACACCCCACCGCCTTAAGTTAGTTTTTCGCCTTATTTTATTTTTACCCCGGGTGATGAAGCCGGTTTATATGTGTCATACTGAGCTTCAAATCCACCTTTTTGCTTCATTGTCATTAAAGCCTTATATAAGGCTTGGCATAATTTTAGGAGATCTCTGTTTCCAGATATTTTACCTAAAGTATCATCTAAGCCTTTTGAAAATTCAGATTTATCTAGGCAAACTGAAGCAGCATATTTAAAAAGCTCATTAGTAGGTTTTCCTGAGTTAAATTCCTTAATCATATATTCTGGTAAGTCTTTCAATAATTCATTTCGATCATTTTCTAATGTAAGAGTATCTATGCTTGCCACCGCTGATTTCAGAACGGCTATTTGCGTTGGAGCATCTACACTAACCCCTCCTTCTAATTTTTTAATCACTTCACTGATGTTTCGTGATGTATTCGCAGGGTCAGAAGTTCCCATACTATTAAGTTCAATTCGTGCAGTACTAATTGATGCTTCCAAGATAGTTTGCTGTTTTATCTTTGCATTTAAAGCGCCATCACCGCCTAGAAGATTAAATTTGCTAATATCAGAAGTTTTTAACCCGTTAAGAACTTTAATTTCAAGTTTAAGAACCTCAAGATCCCTTCCTTCTTTTTTAATTTTTTTCCGTAACTCTCTTGCTTTCACTTCATCCATGGGTACACTCGCGCCGAGGCTTCCTCCTCCAGAAAGACTTTTGCTAGAAGCTCCTGCACTAAAAGTAACAGCAGCTACAGGTGGAACAACAGGAGGTGATGATGGCACTCCTGATATTGGTGCCCCACCCGCACTACTTATTGAAGAAGCAGGAGGTTTGCTAAGCCCTGATGGAGTCGTCGCCTTTACTGCTTTAGTCAGAGGAGCTCCTCCAGCTTTTGCAGCTAAAAAAGCAGCAGGTGATTTGATGCTCTCAGTAGTCTTTATATCCAATTTTTTTAACTCTACTGAATAATTCGGCGTTTTGAGCAAGGCATCCAGCTCTGCCACTGCATTTGTTAGCACAGATGGTGTGACTGGCGTTTTGAGTTGTTCATAAACGTCACTAAGCATCGTTTGAAAAACTTTTTCTTTGTTTATGTTTTTGTCAAAAGTAGTAAAATCAATTTGTCTTTTTAGCATATCGAGTCGTATGCCAGGCTTTGGCATTAAATAACCAGAAGCAATAGCAAGTAAAACGATATTAGGTACAGGAGGCGACAAAGGATCATCAGCTTTTAATAATGAGGATAGCTTAGAAGGATCCCCATCTGCATCAAACAGTATTCTTGTTTTGGCGGCACTCTTGTCGGTCAAAAATTTTGCAAAAGCCAATTTAATCGGTGCATTTCTAGCAGAGGCTGATCCTCGAATGTCAAAAAAATCATCAAAAGGGGCATTTTCTGCTTTGCCTTTGTCAGGTTTAAAGTTAAATTGAGCTTTTTGGAGTGCTTGAACTATGTTGAGCGTATCTAAAGGATTGCTTGTTGCTGCTGCAGTTGCTGTTGCTGTTGCTTTTTTCACTTTTTTATGAGGTGCGATAAGAGCATCGGTTTGTTCCAGCAAAGATTTTTTTATCGCTGCTGCCCCTTCCTTTGTTTTAAATAATTCGGTTAAACTTACTTCTGGTGGAGTCTTGCTGCCATCAAATATTTTTTGAGTCTTATTTGAATAAAGTTGCACTTTATTTTCAAGTTTATGTGCAATGTTCATTTGTTCTTTGAATACATCAGCCCTGTTGGTAAGTACATCGGCAAGATCTGGTATCAAAGAAGCACTGTCAGGAGATAGTGTTTTAGTTAAAGTCGTTGCAATATCATTACCCAGGTTTATGACACCTTTAGAGAGGAGATCTTTTTTAATTGCATTGATTTTAGCTGATTTTTCTGCGGGAGTTAAAACTGAGCTTTTTTTAATGTCCGCTATTTCGGTTTTAGCTATCAATCGAATTTTTTGATCGGAAAATATTTTTTGTATCAATGCGTGGTCTTTATGCGAGCTGCCTCCTGGCAGTTCGGTTTCAACAATAAACAGATAACCTAAAATCTCTTGTTCATTTTGTTGCAGAGCTAAAAACTCTTTTTGAAGACTATCGAAGTTAAAAACACCTTTATCAGCAAAGTCGTCAGTGCTCACTAATGGAGCAGGTTCTTTAATAGTCTGAGGGTGCGAAGTTCTAAATTTTTCAATATTCTCTACTAATTTTTCGATTTCATCCTCAGCTTTTTTTACTGCAATCAGATTAGGAATTTTTCCTGCCGCGTCTTTAGCGATAACGAGTTTATCTAATTCTTCTTTATATTTTCCCAATTTTTCAACGGTGTCTTTAATTTTTTTATCATTAAATATGGGTTTTCCGCCATTTTCAGCATCAATTTTCTTTCTAAAGTCTGTATTATAAATATAATTGTTTAAAAAAGAGTCTGGTGTTTTAGTTTGTGTCAAATTTTCTGTCAGTTGCTGTAGCTGTGCACTTAAATTTTGTTTAGCTTTTGCGGGAGGCAATTTTTTAGTAGGTGCTAAAGCTTTATCTGTAAAAATATTTGTAATTGTTGAAAATACAGTTAGAGCATGGGTTTTGGTGTGACCTCTTGTTGATGTAACTTCTAGAACAGATTTCTTAAAGACAGGATCACTAAGTTTTTTTTCTAAATCATTCATGTCAATCTTTGGTAAAGTATCCTGCTGAACTATTCCCTTTGGATCGCAAGCAACATATTTTCCATCATGCGACAAATAAAGCTTACCCGGTTCTGCATTCGCAGGATCACCATCTTTCAAATCTGACATTAAACAGAGGTCACACGAATTTGTTAACAGTAATTCTTTAGCGTTGAGCTCTACATTTGAGCGTAATTCTGTTTCAATGCTTAAAATATTTTCGCTCACTTTAGTGCGAGTGTGTTTTGCCTTAAAAGCAGCCATTTCACCATGAAATTCAGGCGGAACAATCGTATTTTGATTTGGTTCTTCTAAGGCTTTAGCGAAGTCATTCTTTAGTTTTTCTGCTAAGTTTTTAGATTCAGAAATTTTAGAGGTATCGACTAATAATGTCTTTAATTTTGCTACATCACCAAGCATACTCTTAATGATAATTGTATCGATCTTTATCGCCACTGAAGCAGTCCCTGTTGGTACCACTGGGCCTTTTACAGAAGCAGCGCCCAGACCGCCACTTGACATTACTTTAGGGCCTGGGCCAGATGGAGGAGGAGGAGGACCGCCTCTTCCTGGAGGGGCTGAAGTAGTACCCTTTGTTACCGCTGGGCTTTTTCCAGAAGCAGCGCCTAGACCGCCGCTTGACATTACTTTAGGACCTGGGCCAGATGGAGGAGGAGGACCGCCTCTTCCTGGAGGAGTAGCCCCTCCTCTTCCAGGAGGGGCGGAAGTTTTCGAAATTGTAGCTGATGCAGATGCAGCAGATATCATCGCCAATAAATCATCAAGTTCTAGTTGAGCTTGATAAAATATCCAAGGTTTCTTCTTATCCGCAAGGCCTTCATTAATCTTTTTTTCTATTTCAAGAGCTAAAGCACTAGCTTTTACTACATCCATAAAAATATCCTTAACAACGGTTTATTTTTAAACTATCTGAGCTAGTAGATGATTCTGCGAAAAAGAAGTTCTGAATTTTTAAAAAAAGTTTGTTATTTACTGACCTAAGCCAAACAGTACAACTTAAATCAAATAAACTAGGTAGCATTTATACATTTAGTAATGCTTAAAATTTTGCTACCCTAGAGTGAATAACAAGCGTGTAGCTTCAAGAAAAAGTAAGCGAGGACTGCCCAATGATTTCCAAGGATGAGCAAGATACCGATATCATAACTGAAGAAGAATTACTGGAAATAGATTCAGTTGATGAAAGAGAAACAAAACAAGGGACTAAAGCTAAAGGCCTTACTGAAGCAACTAAAAAACCCGAAGAAAATGTGACTCAACAACAACCCAATAAAGAAATAGATCTGTTATCTGATGAGCCGCAAGCCTCTAAAAAAACAACGACTCAATCTAGTGTGATAGAGCCGCCTGCATCCGATGTGCCACCTTCGGGAAAAAAGGGTTCATCAGATTCATATCCCAAAAAACGTAGCATGTTATTACCTGTGGTCGGCATTGCGGCATTGGGTATTCTTGGCGGCATTTGGTACAAAACCACGATGCAATTGCAAGATCTTGAAAAAGGATTGGCTGAGACAAATCAAAAGGCCATGCTAGGTGTCAAACAACAAGATCAAGTGTTAGATCAATCGTATAAGCAGTTGGCAGAAAAAGTAGAGATAACACAAAGAAAGTTAGCCGAAATGGGAGCACAGCAGCAAGAAATTCAAAGCACTTTGTCTCGAATAACAGGGCACAAAGAAGACACTTGGTTATTAACCGAAGCATTGTATTTAAGCAGACTAGCTGTTGAGCGTTTGCAAACGACTCAAGATGTAAAAACGGCGATTGGCCAGCTTACTGCGGCGGATGATAGATTAAGGCAGGTCGCCGATCCGAGTTTAATGCCGGTGCGTAAAATTTTGGTGGACAAAATTGCTGAATTAAAGGCAGTGAATGCCCCCGATTTTGAGGGTTTGTGGTTACAATTGGGTACGGTATCAGAAATGGCCGATAAGCTTGTGCCTATTCATCCTGATAAAAATAAACCATCGGAAGAAGTTGCCGCAATTTATCCAACAGGTTGGAAAGCAGCATTAAAGCAATCATGGCTTGAAGTGAAAAGCCTGGTGAAAGTACGTTCACCTCAAGAAAATGCTAGCACCCCTATTTTTGCAGGTAAAACACTATCTGAATTAAATGAAGAAGGATTAAAACGAGGCTTTAGATTATTTATAGAGCAAGCACGCTGGGCGCTCATTCAGCGAGAAGCTTGGTTATATCAAGGTAGCATTGATAATGCACAAAAATGGTTGAAAACCTATTTTGCTCAAGAGGCAACAGCAAAACTCATGTATACCCAGCTTGAGCAATTAAAAGATCATCATATTCAAATAACGGTACCCGATGCTTCTTCTACTGTAACGGCCATCAATAATTTAATTCAACAACGTCAAAAATTATTAGAAGGCTAAAGGAGCAGTAAAACATGATTAAAATATTTGTTTCATGCGTGATTTTAGCGTTGGCAGTATGGGCAGGTGTTGCCATGCAAGCCAGTCACGGTTATGTTGGGATTAATTTTGCAGGATGGACAGTTGAGGCGCCTATTTGGTTAGCCATCATCGCTTTAATTATCACGAGTGTGTTAATCGTCTCTTTGTTTAAAGCCGTTCATATTTTGATGAACTTAAAAGCGTTTTTTCACCGGTTGAGAACAGAGCGCAGATTAAAACAAGCAAAGCTCAAAACAACCGAAGGCATGCTTGCTTTTTTAGAAGGCAATTGGGCGACAGCAGAAGAATTATTAGTAGAAGGCTCAGGGTGTATTGATTTGCCTTTTATTAATCATATTTTTGCAGCTAAAGCAGCAGGTGAGCAAGAAAATTTTGAGCAAGCTGAAGCACATTTGCAAGCGGCAGAAAAATTAACCAAAGATAATGATAGCTTGGTTTATGCTTTAAAAAGGGGGCAGTTGTTGTGCCAGCAAAACAAGTGGGCTGAAGCGCTTGCTTTGCTTGAACCCTTGTTAAATAAAAATGGTCACCATCCTTTGTTATTAAATAGATTGTATAAAATTTATCAACATCAAAAATCTTGGCATAAAATTATTGAGTTGGCTCCTGCTTTAATTAAGGCGAAAATTTTGTCTGAAGAAAAGGCAATGGCTATCCAAAAACATGCTTATTGCGAATTAATGTTAAAAGCAGAAGCCATTTCGATTGCAGAAGTCAAAGCACTTTGGAAGGATATGCCAAAAGCTTATCATGTCGATAGTCATTTGGTTTATTTATATGCAAAAGCATTACTGAGTTATCATTTACAAGATGAAGCTGAGGCCATTTTACGTCATACATTGAAGCGTCAATGGAACGAAGGGTTAATCAAATTATATGGCAAAATTAAATCTAGCGATGCAGCCAAACAATTAGCCTTTGCAGAATTCTGGCTAAAAGAACAACCTAAAAGTGCCATTTTGTTATTAACGATTGGACGTATTTGTTTGCATCACCAATTATGGGGTAAAGCGCAGCGTTATCTTGAAGCTTCACTGACATTATCTCCTATGCCAGAAACCTTCTCGGAGCTGGGTAAATTGTTAATGAAGTTAAACAAACTGGAAGAGGCCGCTGAGTATTTTAGGCACGGATTATTGATGTTAACCAATCAAAGCCAAGAAGAGGAACCACTTTTGGGCTTAAAATTACCGTCTTCAAAGACCGAATCTAGCAAATTAGAGTCGGCTGAGCATATCCTGCAAGACTAAAATCCGGTATCATGTGGGCAACTAAACTTTATTTTAAGTAAGTAAAATAGGTGAATGACTCACATGACCGCTTGGACTGAAGGCAAGCTTATTGCCAAAAAATTCTGGAATGCCAATTTATTTTCTTTGCATATCCAAGCAACTGTACCGCCTTTTGAGGCGGGTCAATTTACAAAGATTGCATTAGATATCGACGATAAAAGAGTAGGGAGACCTTACTCTTTTGCTAATGCGCCACATGAAGAAAACTTAGAGTTTTATATTGTGACGGTGCCAGAAGGCCAGTTGACGCCCAAGCTATTAACTATGGAAGAAGGCGATACCATTTGGGTACAAACACGCCCAGCGGGTTTGTTTGTTTTATCTCAAGTGCCAGAAGGTAAAACATTGTGGATGTTAGCAAGTGGTACTGCGCTAGGCGTGTTTTTAAGCATCTTAAAAACAGCAACACCTTGGGAAAGATTCGAGAATATTGTTTTATGTCATGCTGTACGTCAAGCAGAAAGTTTAACGCATCACGAATTAATTCAGCAATTTAAAACCGACTATCCAAATCGTTTTCAATTTGTGCCTTTTGTGTCGCGCGAAGAAACGCCTGGTGCGTTCCCTGGCAGAATTACCTCGGCACTAGAAAGTGGTGCATTAGAATCTCACACCCGCCTGCCCATCTCCTCAGATGACACCCAAGTAATGATTTGCGGTAACCCCGACATGGTAAAAGATTGCATGACAGTATTGCAGGCAAAAGGCCTCAAAAAGCACACCCGCAAAGAACCCGGTCACATCACCATAGAGAATTATTGGAAATAACTTTTAAGGTAAAAATGAAATGAAAAATTTAGAACAACATCACCTTCATTTTATATCGGGCGGCAAGAGCTTAAACCCAGTTTATTATTTGAGTGCCCTGCTTTTTTTGAATATTGCTACAGGATTCTATTTAGCCAAAAACATGAGAGCAGCCACAAAAGAGGAAGAAGAATATTATTTTCTTACTCAATGTATGACAGTCGTTAATCAGCCCGTTCTTTAATAGTTTTAATAGGACACCCATAATAAGTTGACAATCTTTTTCTCAAAAATAATACTTGGCGCTTACCATTAAATGAAAATAATTTTTTTGGAAGTCTTATGTTAGGAAATTGCCCGGTTTGTAAAAAGAAAATAAAAAAAGAAGAGCTTAAAAACCTTAAAAATTTTGAAAGCGCTAGATGTTTTGGTTGTGGTAAGTTGTTTATTAATCACCCATTTTATGTAGTGATGTTTTGTGTCTTTATGGTGGCCTTCCCATTTGTTATGCCATACTTAAATAGTAAAACAGAAATCATTTTAAGCATGATATTTACTTTTATTATGGTGGCCTTTTATAATGAAATAAAGGTTTTGCTACCACTGATTGAAGACAAATGAAGCATCCTTGCTTCATCTAGGGTTTTACCTATTTTTCGAAGTATATTCATCCAATGCTGCCATTCCTTGGTAAGTACCGCTTGATATTGCAGCACCTCTTGCTGCCCACGAGGCTGCATGTGCCATTTTGTGATGTCTATAAACAGCCCAAGCAAGTCGCGCGGCCGCAAAAGCAAATCCGAGCCAAGCACCATTTACAGCAACCACTTCATTTGTTTTGAGTTCTCTCATTTTATCTTCCTTGATTCCATGAACTTAATAAAAAAACAGCCGATACTAGCAATTCAAAAATCTAGTCGCAACTTAAATTTTTTTATAGGACACCCATAATAAGTTGACAATCTATTTCTCAAGATTAAGATAGTAAAGGTTAAATAAAAGAATATAACAGGAAAGTTAAATGACCACGGCAAGGGCTGCCCAAATCGATTACAGTGCAACCACTTATTATCATTTGATGAGCCGCTGTGTCCGGCGTTCTTACTTATGCGGCATCGATAACGAAACTGGCAAAGATTATAGCCACCGCAAGCAATGGATAATTGATAAAATAAAACATCTCTCCAGCATTTTTTCTATTCATATTTGTGCTTATGCTGTCATGAGCAATCATTATCATTTAGTTTTGCATGTAAACACCCAAATGGCAGCAAACTGGTCTGATGATGATATTTTAGCCCGCTGGACCATGTTATTTGGTGCAAGCATGGCCAAACGCATCTCAATGTTAACGCCAGAACTAGCACACAAAAAACTAGAAGAATTACGAGAAAGGTTATCTAGTTTAAGTTGGTATATGCGTTGTCTAAACGAACCAATTGCCAGACGTTCAAACTTAGAAGATGAAGTGGATGGACGTTTTTGGCAAGGTCGCTTTAAATCACAAGCCTTATTAGATGAAGGAGCTGTATTAAGTGCTATGGCCTATGTTGATTTAAATCCTATACGTGCCAATATTGCCGATACGCCTGAAAACTCTGAATTTACCTCCATATACGAACGCATTAAATCAGTTAAAAGTGATCTGGGTAATTTTCAGCAGGCAAAACAACCAGAAAATTTAGTGCCTTTTTCAAGTAAAGAAGCACATCATTTACCAGCTCTAGATTTTACGCTAAAAGATTATTTAGATTTAATTGATACAACCGGTAGAATATTACGTGAAGACAAGCCTGGTCGAATTTTAGATCATCATGAACCGATTTTGTCTCGATTAAATTTAATACCTAAAGGTTGGTTGAATATTGTCAAAAATCTTGAAAAAGAATTTTGTTATGTTATTGGGCATAGCGAAAAATTTGAAAATTTTGCTAAATCACATCGAATGAGAACTCCAAGGGGCAAAAGAATGGTTGAACAGTGTTACAAAGTAGCATAAATGCTTATCTTGTTATGACTAAATTTTATTTAATCTTTATTTTTTTATTAAAAACTTCTAAAAAACAATCTACAGTACGGTTATTTTTTTCTATATATTTTTTTACATAAGTAAATCTTGCACTTGTTTGCCATAAATTTTTTTAATGAATTTTCTAATAGACAATAAATAGTAAAAAATAATGTGGGTGTCCTTATAAATGGTTGATATTTGATGCGAGGTAAATTACTATCTCTGTCGTTTTTAAGAAAGTTAGAAAGTCACAATAAAAAATATAAGGATGTAATAATATGTATATTATTTCTTCTCAGCAAAGATTAAAAAATGTTACAGGCGCTGGTTCAAAAATGCCGGATAAAAATAATGATAAACCGTATGTGCCACAAGATCCGAAATATAGTCCTGCTGGTACATTTGATAACACGCAAGTCAAAATATATAACGGAAATGAAAAGTATGTTCATTTTGGCATAGAGCAGCAAGTAACTGAAAGTTTAAAAATAACACCTAATCTTGTTGTTTTGCAAGATCATGGTGTGCATGTGCCTTATGGTGCTGTAAATTTTGAATATAAATGGAAATAAATGAAGATATATTTTTTAGCTTTTTTAGGATTGCTTTGTTTTTCTAATATATTTGCTGAGCCGCGGCAGATACAATATGCCATATCAGAATCAGCGAGTATTGAGCAAAAACAATGCATACATGTTGATCTGATCACAAAACTGGATGCTGTAGGAAAGGGGGATTTTTATGTCCCCCGCATGGCGACACATTTTGTATATTTCTTTAGCAAAGAAGGAAAAAAACACTACGCTGAAAATACACGTATATTTTCAGTGATAGATAAGTCCTTCGGGCCCGTTCAATTTAGTTATGATTTTTGTCCAAATATGCTCAGTCGAGATTTAAGATCTAGCATTGTTGAAAAAGAGTATATTTTTTTAGATTTTTTAAATGCATTTGTTTTTCCAAGCGATGTTGTAGATTGGCATGAAAAATGGGATATTGAAGTTAATTTTGAAAAAATACCTGAATATTTTAATTTTTATTCGAATTATGATATAGAAAACAAAAAAATAAAAATTATGGACAGTTGGCCAAATTTTTTAACTTCGGCTGCTTGGGGCACGAAAAACAAATCAGCTCCTTTTTTTGTTAATGGTAAAAAAGTTGATTTTGTTTATATTGGAAATGATAAGAAAAAAAGTAGACAGCTTAAGAAAATAACTGAAAAATTAATTTTTGAGCAGAGAAAATTTTGGCATGATGATGATTTTGATAAATATACCAGTGTTTTTTTAGATAATAAACTACACAAAATTTCAGCAGATCAAGGCGGAGTGAGAGGTAGAAGTTTTTGGCAATTGAGTTCTTGTTTAGTAGATGATTTTAAAAGGAAAAAAGTCGAAATCACACAAACTATTTCACATGAATTATTTCATGCATGGCTAGGAGGAAAAATCAAATTTGCAGCCCCTCCACATGATCTCATCTGGTTTTCAGAAGGTTTTACAGATTATTATGCTCAAAAGCTTGCGAGACAGGCAGGTTTGCTCTCTGATAGAGAATTTAACACTATTTTTAATAAACAAATCGCAGCATATATACAATTAAGCATTAAAGATGCGAACATGGAAGAAATTTTATCACCATTATCTAATGATGGCCTGTATTATGGCTTAAATTCACTGAGGGGATATTTTATTGCGGCAAGGTTAGATCAGATTAAAGATGAAAAAGAGCAACCGATTATGCCTGTTGTGTTTAAAGAAATAATGAACACCTATCAAAATCAAGCTGATAAAAATATGCTGATATCTAAAAAAGTTGTTGATTTTATTTTTAGAAAATATTTTTCTGAAGAAGAATGTCGACTATTAGATGATATTGTGATAGGCGGGAAAATAATTGATTTTTCATCTAAATACACACTTGGAAAAAAAACAAAACTGAAAAAAATGAATATGCCTGAGCAGGGTTTTGATATGAGAGCGTTGATTAGTCGAAAAGTTATTAACAACATTAATGAAAACTCTCCTGCATATCATGCAGGATTGAGAAATGGCATGAAAATATTTGATTACGATATTAGCTTTTTAACTCCTAACACAGAATCTGAAATAAAAGTAATTGCTCAAAATGGCGAATTACAGATCATTAAATACAAACCAGAAAATAAATGGATTGAAGTTCCACAACTATAGCATGATTAAAAAACAATATGAAAATGAGATCTAAATTTATAGGTGTCTTTTTTTTAGGGTTATTATTCGTTACGACAGTTTATGGCTGCATAAATGGAAAACACGGCCAGCATGGCAGAAATGGTTGTAACGGTTATAGAAGCGGTGGTAACGGAGGAGATGGCGTTGACGTTGAATAGAGATGTCAAATATTAGGCAATCGGACTAGGCAACATATCAGATAACAAATGTTTTAAGGGCAACTGGTGTGCCATAAAGCCATTTTTAAGTGCCTGGATAAGAGGATAAGGACCGCTAGCATAAACATAATAGGTTTTATGTTGTTCGCTAAATTGTTTAATCGTATGGGTTTGTTCTTGGAAAAAAATTTCGTGTACCCATCCTGTTTTACCTTTCCAGTTATTTTGTGCTTGCGTTAAAACAGGCACATAGGAAAAATTCGGATATTTTTTTTGCCATTCGGAGAGAAGTTCTGGATGATAAATATCTTTGGGATGGCGAATACCCCAATATAAAGTACAAGGTTTATTTGTAGGAAGTATATCAGTAAGTAAGGCTTGAATAGGAGAAAAGCCTGTTCCACCTGCTACGAAGAAATAAGCATCTGCTTGTTTAGGAATGCAGTGGCCTTTGGGGCCGATAAAAGAAATTTGGTTTTGTTGTTTCACTTCGTTTAAAAAAGCTTCAGCAAGAGGATGTTGAGATCCTGTTCTGAGATGAATAATAATTTCAGCAGAAGCACTCTGATCAGAAGGTGTGTTGGCGATAGACAGTAAAAAGACACTGTTATCGGTGAGCACTTCTATGTACTGTCCAGTCGTATAAATCAGTTTAGGAGAGTGAGGCGTAGGGGTAAAAGAAAGCATGACAATATCGTCGGTCAAATTATCTAATGAGGCCAGTTTATATTGATAAATTGTCATGCTACTTTATTTTTTTAGATCGGAAACCTTATCCCGATCTTTTCATGGCTTCGAAAAATTCTTCATTGGTTTTAGTGCCTTTTAAGCGCTCGAGTAAGAACTCGATTGCAGCAACTTCATCCATATTGTTAAGAATTTTACGAAGAATCCACATTTTTTGTAGCTCTTCTTGAGACGTGAGTTTCTCTTCACGACGTGTACCTGAGCGATTAATATTAATCGAAGGATAAATACGTTTTTCAGCAACACGTCTGTCTAGATGAAGCTCAAGGTTACCTGTACCTTTAAACTCTTCATAAATCACTTCATCCATTTTTGAACCAGTATCGATAAGCGCGGTGGCAATAATGGTTAAGCTGCCGCCTTCTTCGATATTTCTAGCAGCACCAAAAAAGCGCTTGGGTCTTTGTAGAGCTGCAGCATCGACACCGCCTGTGAGTACTTTTCCAGAATGAGGAATAGTGGTGTTATAAGCACGTGCTAATCGGGTGATAGAATCAAGCAAGATAATCACATCTTGTTTGTGCTCGACTAAACGTTTCGCTTTTTCAATCACCATTTCGGCTACTTGGACGTGACGAGAAGCAGGTTCATCGAACGTAGAAGCAATCACTTCTCCTTTAACAGAGCGTTCCATTTCAGTGACTTCTTCAGGTCTTTCATCAATCAATAATACCATTAAGCGGCATTCAGGATGATTGGTTGCAATAGAATGCGCGATGTTTTGTAGCATCATTGTTTTACCTGCTTTAGGAGGTGAAACAATTAAACCACGTTGACCTTTACCAATTGGAGCAACTAAATCGATAACACGAGCGGTTAAGTCTTCAGTGGAACCATTACCCACACTCATACGAAGTCTTTCTTCAGCATGTAAGGGTGTTAAGTTTTCAAACAATATCTTATTGCGTGCTTCATCGGGAGAATCGTAGTTAATTTCATCTACTTTTAATAAAGCAAAGTAACGTTCACCCTCTTTAGGAGGACGAATCTTTCCAGAAACAGTATCGCCAGTTCTTAAACTAAAGCGACGAATTTGACTAGGAGAAACATAAATATCATCGGGACCTGGCAAGTAAGAAGCGGAAGCGGAGCGTAAAAAACCATAACCATCAGGTAAGAGTTCTAAAACACCATCTCCGTGAATATCTTCTCCACTTTTGGCATGATGTTTCAAAATGGCAAAAATAAGATCTTGTTTGCGCATTCTGCTGGAAATATTTTCAATTTCCATGTTTTGAGCCATCGTGGTGAGTTCTGCAGCAGGTTTAATTTTTAGTTCTGAAAGATTCATAGTTCACTAGTTACTTTTAAATAATTTAATGGTTTAAGTTTGAAGAGTTTGAAGACTTGTTTGTAGAAAACAGTTTAGGCCCTGTTTTAACAAGACCTAGCCCATTATATAACACATAATTTTCGATGCGCCAAGTTTTGATGGCCAACATCGTTACAGATGACTGTTAATAAAAGCAGTTAACTGAGATTTGGATAACCCGCCTACCTTAGTGGCTTCAAGCTCACCTGCTTTGAAAAGCATTAAAGTAGGAATGCCTCTGACACCTAGTTTTTGAGGTGTTAAGTTGTTTTGATCCACGTTTAATTTAACGATTTTTACTTTACCCGTGTATTCTGTGGCAATCTCATCTAAAATAGGTGCAATTGCACGACAAGGGTTACACCATTCAGCCCAGAAATCGACTAAAACAGGCATGCTAGATTGGATAACTTCTTGTTCAAAAGATTGATCACTGATATGCATAATAAGTTCTGACATAGTGTCTTTACTCCTCTTGTATTTCTTGGATGGTACGTATGATACCATTTTAGAATAATTAGGGCACCTAACGGAGAACCAAATTTGTTGACTAAATCAAATAATAGGTTTGCGATTGTTGATTTGGGTTCTAATAGTTTTCACTTATTACTTGGCTCTATGCCGTCTGCAGATACTTGGCAGATAGACTTTCAGATGAGTGAAGCGGTTCAATTGAGAGCGGGTTTAACCCAGCAAGGCGATTTGAGCTGGGAGTCGATAAATCGAGCCATGACTTGTTTAGATGTATTTGCATCTAGATTAAATAAGTTTGATCCTCAAAAAGTGCGTATTGTCGGCACAGCGGCTTTACGATACGCGAAGAATCAAGATTTATTCTTGAGTCATGCAGCTAAAAGAATTGGTTATCCCATTGAGATTATTACGGGAGAAGAAGAAGCCGAATTAATCTATCTGGCATTTGTACAGCATTTATTATCGGGTTACTGTGCTCAAATCACATTAAATAAACCTATTTTAGGTATCGATGTGGGGGGCGGCTCAACTGAACTGGTGGTGGGTTGTGGCGTAAAGCCTAAGTTATCACTGAGTCTGCCAGTTGGTTGTGTGGAGCTTCAATCTATTTTTTTAGAAAAAAAGGGTGTGACGGCAAGCAATTTTAGTTTGGCAGCCGAAATCATTGCTAAACAATTTAGAGCAGCAGAAAGGCAGATACAAACGCTGGTTGATTTTGGTTGGCACCAAGTTTATGCCGGTTCAGGTAGTGCAGACATTTTAGTCCAAACGAATAAACGCTTGGGTTTAGAACACAGCAATAATATTTCTATTTCTTCTTTGAGAGCCATCCGAGATTACCTTATTTCTCTTGGTGATTATCAAGAGTTTGGTATTTTAGGCCTTAAAGACCATCAGCTTATGATTTTGCCAGGTATTGTCGCAATATTTCTAGCACTCATGCATCATCTTCAATTAGAAAAAATAACGGTACTACCTGTGTCTCTTCGCCATGGCGCATTAGCGGCTATGCTTTCAACCACGCAGCGGCCTCTAGAGCATAATAACTAACCACAGCGCTTGCCCCAGCACGTTTAAAAGCGAGAAGAGATTCTAATGCCACGGCTCGTTCGTCTATCCAATTTTGAAGCGCTGCTGCTTTAATTTGGGCGTATTCACCACTGACCTGATAGGCTAACACAGGAATAGAAAAAGTGGATTTTACTTTAGTTAAAACATCTAGATAGGGTAAACCGGGTTTGACCATGACCATATCCGCGCCTTCTTGAATATCCAATGCCACTTCACGTAAAGCTTCTTCGGCATTCGCTGGATCCATTTGGTAAGTTTTTTTATCGCCTTTTAACAAAGCCTTTGAATTGACCGCATCGCGAAAGGGACCATAGTAAGCAGAGGCATATTTTGCCGAATAGGCAAGAATACCGGTATGAATAAATTTTTGCTCATCTAGCGCACGACGTATCACGCCCACTCTACCATCCATCATATCGGAGGGAGAGACCATATCTACACCAGCTCTGGCTAAGGTGAGTGCCTGTTTAACCAACACTTCGTTGGTTTCATCGTTCATGACATAGCCATTTTCATCGATAATACCGTCGTGACCATGTGTGGTGTAGGGATCTAGCGCGACATCGACAATGACACCTAGGTGAGGAAATTGTTTTTTAATGGCTCTAATAATAGTAGGGACTAAACCATCGTCTTGATGTGCCTCAGCGGCATTTAAAGACTTTTTTTCAGGTGCAATAGCAGGAAAGAGCATGATGGCAGGAATGCCCAACTCACAGGCCAATTCAGCCTCTTTTAAAGCAAAATCGAGCGTGTGTCTATAAATACCGGGCATAGACGTAATAGGGGTTTGAGTGTGATTGCCCGCTTGGATAAATAAGGGATAAATCAAATGACTAGGTAAGAGCATATTTTCTTGGGTAAGTGCGCGAGAAAAGGCATTTTTTCTCATGCGTCTTAAGCGTGTAGTTGGAAATTCACCCAGAAACGATGACATAACAGACTCTCCCTATTAAAACTTAAAACTAGAGAGAGTCTATAGAATATTGTCTTTAAATCCAAGCAGAGGCTTTTTTTAACACACCCCATCTAAGTCCTAAATTCATCAACATTTCGACTTCAGCTTGGTTTTGAGTGAGGCTCAACATCAATTTTTCTAAATCTTCTTGGTTTTCGAGGTAATTTTTAAGCAAATTAATACGAGACTGACGACCAAATTGTTTTCCAATCATCTTTTTTAACTGAACTAAGAGTTGGTTTTCTGTGAGATGAGGCTGAAATTCAACGATAATCTTCTGACAAACGGCTAAAAGCAGGGCGTATTCCCTTGCCTTTTTTAGTTTGTTTTCTAGGTAATAATAGATAAGTATACCAGTAGATAAATACAAGGTGACCATCAGTCCTGCAATTTCAACTAGTTCCGACATGGGAAAAAGCGCGATACTGCTAAAAATCATCATTAAAGCCATACCCATACCCATTCCCAGCAGGGCATAGATATTAATGAGCTGTTTTTTGCGTTGTAAGCAAATATCAAGTTGGTTAGATTTCACGATCCACTCCTTGGAACACTTGTTTTAGTTTTCATTTTCCTAGATTTAGCGGGGTCTAGGAAGAAAATTGATAGGCAAATGCATCAAAATCCTTTTTAATGTCATAACATGCCTACAATTAAAGAAATAAATTAAAATTTGTGTTTGCGCAACATCCTGTAAAAAACGCTAGCGAGATTGCATGGACTGGATAGTCATTAACAACTGGATACTTAAGTACGAGATATATCTACGCATTGTCTGCGCTGGATTCGTCTTGGCAGGTTTAGGGTATTGGGAATATCGAGCCAGTTGGCGAAAAAGTTTATCAAATCTATCAACGAGGTGGTTAACCCATTTGGCTTTAGGGGGATTATCTGCTTTTTTGGTCAGATTCTTGTTTCCCCTTCTGACACTGAGCACGGCTGCTGTTGCCGAACACCAGCACCTTGGGTTATTGCATAGCATGATACAGATGCCTTTTTGGCTAGTGATTATCTTAAGCATCGTTGCCATGGATTTTGCCATGTATATGGAGCATCGCTGGATGCATCGATATTCGATATTATGGCGAATACATCGTGTTCATCATTCTGATACCGAAGTAGATGTCACAACAGGATTAAGATTTCATCCCTTAGAATATTTATTTATGATGGGGGTAAAATTGCTGGCGATACTCTTTTTTGGTGTGCCAGTTGTTGCGGTATTTATTTTTGAAGTGATGTTGAGTACCTTTACTTTATTTGATCACAGCAATATTCAGCTTCCCCTCGGAGTCGAATCTACCTTAAGAAAAGTCTTTATCACCCCAAACATGCATCGTATCCATCATTCAGACATTGGGTTTGAGCATAATAAAAATTTTGGTTTTTGTTTTTCATTTTGGGATAAATTATTTAATAGCTATGAAGCAACAGCACATCAAGGTGAAAATAATTTGGTATTTGGTTTAGAAATCTATAGGCAGCCCACTTATCAAACTTTATTCAAGCTATTAGCTTTGCCTTTTTTAAAGCATAAATTGGTCAAAAATAAATTTGCCCATATTCGATAACGCTGACATAAATAGTGAGCATCACATGACAAGGAAAAGTGTAAAAAAAGATTTAGTGGTGATAGGCGGCGGTGCTGGTGGCCTGGTATTGGCCAATCGAGTCGCTAAATTGGGTTTAAAAGTAGGGATTATCGATAAATACCCACAATTAGGGGGCGATTGCTTACATTTAGGCTGTGTCCCCAGTAAAACTCTTTTGGCTGTTGCGCAATATGTTCAAGATTTTCGTGAAGCAGGAAAGTTAGGATTACCTAATCAATTCGATTTTAATATCAATTGGCAAAACATTAAAAATCACCTCAATCAAACTCGTGAAAGCATTCAACCCAGATATAGCCAACAAAAATCAGAGCAATTGGGTTGTGAAGTGCTTATTGGCACCCCTAAGTTTATAGATGCCCATCAACTTGAAATTGTCGAAAAAAACACAGAAGCTGTTCACCATTGGAAAGCGAAAAAGATAATCATTGCAACAGGTTCTCGGTCTGTTATTTTGCCTGTACCGGGCCTCAATACGGCTGATATTCATACAAATGAAACCATCTATCAGCTACCCGCCTTGCCCAAATCCATGGTTATTGTGGGGGCGGGTGTCACAGGCATAGAATTTGCGCAGGCTTTTCAACGATTAGGGGTGAAGGTCACTGTATTAGTGCATTCTGAGCGCATCTTAAGAACTCTTGATATTCAGGGCAGTCATTTGCTTGCAGATATTTTAATAAAAGAAGGCATAGCGATTCATACTTATGCCAAAATTAATCAAGCAACTAAAAACACTAAAAACAATCGTATCAATCTCAGCATACAAACAAATGATCAAACATTTCATCTAGAAACCGACGTGGTTTTTGTGGCAACAGGTCGATTGCCTAATATAGAAAACTTAGGGCTTGAGCAAGCCGGAATTATTCATAACAAACAAGGTATTGCTGTTGATGGGTATTTTAAAACCAATATAAATCATATTTATGCCATAGGAGACGTTGTGGCATGGCCCTATCGATTCGCACATATGGCAGAATATGGTGCTGAAGTGGTTTATCGTCATTTGTATTCAAGACGCTTTGCACAAAAAGCCAATTTAAATTGGGTGCCAGGGGTTATTTTCACCAATCCCGAAATGGCTTCACTCGGCTTAACCGAACAAGAAGCGCAAGCAAAAAAATTAAAATATCAAGTGTTATATTGGGAATTTAACAATTTAGACAGAGCGCAAATCGATGCCAAATCAGGCGGCTTTATCAAGTTATTATTAGTCAAAAATAAAGTGATAGGTGGCACCGTGGTCTGCGATAGAGCAGGCGAAATTTTAGCTGAGCTAAGCTTATTGATGCAAAACTATCTTCCTATTTGGGCCATTTTAGACACCATACATGCCTATCCTACTTGGGCAGAAGGCTTACGTAGAGCCGTGCAAGATTATCTCGATAAGCAAACAGGTCCCAGAAAAACGATTCGGCATTTTTTCAAAAAAATCATGATAAGGTTTTTTTAATATTATCTATCCTGACGAATGGCTATTTTAAACAGAAGACAGGTATAGCTTTCATTTGAGGCGCTATCTCCCTCGTGGTACATTCTAACCCATTGATTTATAAAACAATCTAGAATTAGCACTCTCGGTAAAAGAGTGCTAATATTTAGTTTGAGTGATGTTTGTACATTAGTGTAGATACAGTTAAATTACTAATATAATTTAAAGAAAGAAGCGGTACTAAACAGAATGAGTAATATAGCAGTTGTTTCCAAGAAAGGCTTATTAGGCCAGTCGCTGCCAGCTCTAACAGAAAGCAGCTTAGATGCCTATTTTCAACAAATTTATCGTATACCGGTTTTAACAGCCGAAGAAGAACTCTCTTTAGCCAAAGAATATCAAGAAACGCAAAATCTCTCTGCAGCGCATCAACTTGTTTTGTCGCATTTACGTTATGTCGCCAAAATCGCCAAGCAATACGCAGGCTATGGTTTAGCATTATCCGATTTAATCCAAGAAGGGAATATTGGCTTAATGAAGGCAGTAAAACGCTTTAATCCTGAACAAGGTGTGCGTTTAGTCACGTTTGCCGTGCATTGGGTAAAATCTGAAATTCATGATTATGTGATTCGCAACTGGCGTATTGTGCGTATTGCGACCACCAAAGCTCAGCGTAAGTTATTTTTCAATTTAAGAAAGCATAAACCGAGTTTAAATTGGTTATCTCAAGAAGAATCTCAAGCGATAGCCACTAAGCTCGGTGTGGGTGTTCATGATGTCAAAGAAATGGAAATGCGTTTACATGCACATGATGCGCATTTTGACGCCCCTACGCCCACGGAAAGTGAAGGTAGCAACCACGCTGCTTTTGCACCACAAGATTATTTGGTTGCAAATCAATCCATCGTAGATAGCGATCCGCTTGTGCAACTTGAACAGCAAGCAACAGAAAAACAATCTATGAAGGGTGTTTTACGAGGCTTGTCTCAGCTAGATGAACGGGCGCGAGATATTATTGAACAACGTTGGATGGCACAAGCTGAACAAACGGCTACCTTAAAAGATTTAGCAGAAAAATACCAAATTTCAATTGAAAGAGTAAGGCAGCTTGAGCAAGCTGCCCTAAAGAAATTGAAAGCGATTATTGAGGCGGCTTAACAATAGCGAGTGCTTTAAGTAGGTTTAAAGCCTCGTTAACTTGATAATCGTTTTCAGTACCATCTTCTTTCTTAGACAGACCACTTGCCTCTGAATTGCCTTCTTTGTTTTCATTGGTATTATTTGTTGAAGGTTCAGGTGGCGTTAATTCAACAGGAGCAGGTTCGCTCGTTGAATTACCATTTTGTTTTTTAACATCTAAATGGCCTTTGAGATCTTTTTCTTTTATGCCCATCAGTTGAGACAGATCGTCTTCTTTTTTACTTGGCATTTTTAAATCTTCGACAATAATGTCAGGAGAAATACCTTTGGCCTGAATGGAGCGGCCACTTGGCGTGAAATATAGGGCAGTGGTGAGTTTTAAGCCGTAATTATCTTTTAAAGGCAATACAGTTTGAACAGAGCCTTTACCAAAAGATTGGGTGCCCATCACCACAGCTCTTCCATGATCTTGCAAAGCGCCAGCCACAATTTCTGAGGCTGAAGCCGAACCACCATTGATTAACACAACAATTGGGGCGCCGTTGAGCATATCTCCATCGTGTGCGCGTTCTTTAATCTCAGATTTAGGTAATCGGCCTTGTGTATAAACAATCAGACCATCGTATTTTAGTTTTTTTCTATCTAGAAAAGCATCAGCAACTTTAATGGACGATTCTAAAATACCACCGGGATTGTTACGCAGATCTAAAATAAGTCCTTTAAGAGGGCTATCTTTTGCTTGCTGGCGTAATTTTTTCAAGCTATCTATCATATCTTCGCCAGTGGAGCTTTGAAATTGAGATAAACGAACATACCCGTAATAGTCATCCATGACTTTGGTTTTCACGCTTTTAACACGAATAATGTCTCTGGCAACTGTGATTTTTAAAGGTTTATTTTCATGTTTTCTAAGAATGGTTAAAATAATTTTGCTGCCAGGCGCGCCGCGCATTAATTCTACCGCTTTTCTGAGAGACAATCCTTTAATCGGAGTATCGTCTAACCGAATAATCATATCGCCAGCCAAAATACCTGCTTTTTGAGCAGGGGTATCGTCGATAGGGCTGATAACGCGAATAAAACCGTCTTCCATCGTGACTTCAATACCAAGACCACCAAACTTGCCAGTGGTACTGACTTTGAGATCTTTAAAATCTTCCGGGTCTAGAAAAGCAGAGTGGGGGTCGAGCCCAGATAGCATGCCATGAATGGCGCTTTCAAATAATTGCT
>CAYSTH010000003.1:0-42238 GCA_964433995.1 uncultured Francisellaceae bacterium
ATCACAAGCGGGTGCAGAACAGATTTCTAAAGAATTTGAAAGCCAAGGCATTAAAGGCTACGGTATTGCGTTAGACGTAACGGATAAAGCACAAATTGGTGTAGAACTAGATAAAATTCAAAAAGAATTAGGTACCGTAAGCATTTTAATTAATAATGCCGGCATCACGAATGATAATTTATTCATGCGTATGAAAGACGATGAATGGGATAAAGTCATCGAAACTAATTTATCGAGCTTGTTTTATATGAGTCGTGGTTGCATTAAGCCCATGATGAAGGCGCGTTTTGGTCGTATAGTGAATATTGGCTCTGTGGTGGGTACCATGGGGAATGCAGGCCAAACGAATTACGCTGCAGCCAAAGCAGGGTTATTAGGATTTACGAAATCATTAGCGCGTGAAATCGGTTCTAGAAACATTACAGTGAACGCCATTGCGCCAGGATTTATTTCGACTGATATGACGCATGCCTTAACCGAAACGCAGCGTGAGGCTTTATTACAACAAGTACCGCTAGGTCGCTTAGGACAACCAGATGATATCGCTTCTGCGGTATTATTTTTGGTGTCAGATGCGGCAAGTTATATCACAGGGGAAACCTTGCATATCAACGGTGGCATGTACATGGCTTAGTTTTTAACTAAGTTGAATAACAAAATAAACAGATATAACTGGCACAGATTTTAGATTTTTGCTAGGATCGCCCACTATTGGGGATAGTGATTTGTGCCCTAATTAGTTTTTTGGGTTCATTTTTATTAATCAAACCGGAGAGAGAGTCATCCATGGCTGAGGAACAAGTTGTTATGAGTAGCATTGAAGAACGTGTTAAAGATATCGTGATTGAGCAATTAGGTCTTGAGCGCGACAAAGTTAGCCTAGAATCTAAGTTCGCTGATGATTTAGGTGCAGATTCTCTCGACACCGTTGAATTGGTAATGGCGTTAGAAGAAGAATTCGATATCGAAATTCCAGACGAAGAAGCAGAAAAAATTACAACGCTTCGTGAAGCCGTTTCTTACGTGGAACAGCACGCTAAAAAATAGCATTCAACAAAAAAGGGTATTAGGATGGAAGGACGTCGCAGAGTAGTGGTTACCGGCTTAGGAATTATTTCTCCAGTCGGGAATGCAGTAGAACAAGCATGGCGGAATATTCTGGCTGGGAACACCGGTGTCAGAAATATAGAACATTTCGACGTGTCTGCTTATGCAACACGGTTCGCTGGTTTGGTTCAAGACTTTGATCCACAACTATTCGATATCCCTGTGAAAGATGCGCGTAAAATGGACGTGTTTGTGCAGTATGGCTTAGCGGCTGCACATCAAGCCATTAAAGATGCTGGTTTACCTTCTCACCCCGCAAATGCACCTCGTTATGGTGTGTGTGTTGGGTCTGGGATTGGTGGACTGGGCTTCATCGAAAAAAATTACGAAGCATTACTTGAATCAGGTCCTAGACGTGTGTCGCCCTTTTTTATTCCTGGAGCCATCATTAATATGATCTCCGGGCATGTGTCCATTCATTATGGCTACCAAGGCCCTAATCTTGCTTTTGCGACAGCCTGTACCACAGGTTGCCACAGTATTGGTATGGCAGCGCGATGCATTGCGTATAACGATGCCGATGTCATGATTGCTGGTGGTTCTGAGAAGGCAAGTACGCCTATAGGCTTAGGTGGTTTTGGTGCAGCCAGAGCGTTATCTACACGTAATGATGATCCCGCTAAAGCATCCAGACCTTGGGACAAAGACAGAGATGGCTTTGTACTGGGTGACGGTGCTGGTGTGATAGTGCTTGAAGAATATGAGCACGCTAAAAAACGTGGTGCGCGTATTTATGCTGAATTAGTTGGTTTTGGAATGAGTGGCGACGCTTATCACATGACTCAACCAACTGAAGATGGCAGTGGTGCTGCGCGTTCTATGCAAAATGCATTAAACGACGCACGTTTAAATATTGATGCCATTGATTATATCAATGCGCATGGTACCTCTACACCGGTAGGCGATTCAGCTGAAACGGTGGCGATTAAATTAGCCTTCCAAGAAAGAGCAAAACTCATTCCAGTGAGCTCAACTAAATCGATGACAGGTCATCTATTAGGTGCTGCGGGCGCGATTGAAGCCATTTTCAGTATTTTGGCTTTAAGAGATCAAATTGCACCGCCAACCATCAATTTAGATAATCCCGATCCGGCTTGCGATTTAGATTATGTGCCACATCATTCTCGTGAAGTGAAAATCAATGCAGTGATGTCCAATTCTTTTGGATTTGGCGGCACTAACGGGACGATCATTTTTAAACCAATCTAGGACAGTGGGAAAATATGGAGCAATGTTAAAGAGGCTGCTTTTTTCCCTCAGTGTGTTTTTCGTTGGCGCATTGACTTATTTTTGTTACGATTTTTATCGATTTATTGGTACCCCATTGCTAGCAGAGCAAATGGGGCATAATCAAGCGCTTGTTTTTCAAGTTCCACCTAGTACTTCTTTAAAAAAATTAAGCCGAAAACTAACAGAGCTGAATGTTTTTTCTTCTCGTAAAGAAAAACGCTATTTCGAATGGCTAACCCAGCTGCATCAAGCATCGGGTATGATTAAATCGGGTGAGTACGAATTATTATCTACACATACCCCTAAAGATCTATTGCAAAAATTGATCAATGGTCAGGTGTTATTATATGGTTTTACCATAGTAGAAGGTTGGTCATTTCAAGATATTATTACGGCACTTGAAAGACACCCCAAACTCGAAAAAAAATTAGCCAATTTAACGCCTGCTGAAATTATCCAAAAGCTCGCTTTACCCACGCAACCGGAAGGTTGGTTGTATCCTGCTACCTACTATTTTTCATTGGGATTTTCCGATGAGGCGGTGCTGAAAAAAGCGCATCAATTAATGAACAAAGCACTGACTGAAGAATGGCAAAACCGATCGCCCGATTTATTATTGAGCTCGCCATACGAAGCCTTAATTTTGGCATCGGTTATCGAAAAAGAAACGGCTATGATATCTGAGCGTAAAGTCATGTCTGGTGTGTATCAATTGCGTTTAAAATACAAAATGTTATTACAAGCCGATCCAACCGTCTTATATGGTTTGCCCGAACGTAAGAAAAAACTCACCAAAGCCGATTTACAAGTAGACACGCCTTATAATACTTATAAGCGGAAAGGGTTACCCCCTACACCCATTGCATCTCCTTCATTGTCATCCATTCGAGCGGCATGTCAGCCTGACTTTAGAGAATATTTATATTTTGTGGCGATGGGGAATGGGGGCCATTATTTTTCTAAAGATTTAGCAGAGCATAATCAAGCAGTTAGAACATATCAGCTGAACCAAAATCAGAATTAAAATTAGAATAGGGAGATGCTCATGAATCCATTTTTGGGTAAATTTATCACCCTTGAGGGCATTGAAGGTATGGGCAAAACCACACAATTAGAGGTGATTGCCGATTTCTTAAAAAAACAAAATATCCCTGTTATTACCACGAGAGAACCAGGTGGCACACCCATTGCAGAAGCATTAAGAAAAATTTTATTGACTGATACCGATGAGCAGATTGTCAGTAAAACAGAATTGCTGATTTTTTATGCTGCCAGATTACAGCATTACGAAAATAAAATAAAACCTGCTTTAGAGCAAGGCACTTGGGTGATTTCTGATAGATTTTATGATGCCACTTTTGCGTATCAAGGTGGTGGCAGAGAGTTAGGGTTTGATATGATTTCGCCTTTGCATAAGTGGGTATTGGGAGAATTCTCTCCCGATTTAACTTTTTTATTTGATGGCCCAGTTGAACTCAGTTCGCAACGACTGCAAAACAGAAACACTGAGCAAAAAATGGAAAGTGACAGAATAGAAAAAGAAAAACACTCTTTTTTTGAACGCACTCGCCAAGCATATTTAGCTTTGGCACAACAAGAGACCAATCGATTTTGCCTTGTTAACGCCGCCCAAGATATTCAAACAGTAGAAACACAGATTATCAATCATCTGAAAGCAAAATTAGGAAAGTTTTTACCAAATGGATAATATCGATAATCAAGAAAATAGAATATATCCTTGGTTATTGCCTATGGTGAATAAATTCACGTTGCTTTCATCTCAAAAAAAACTCGCGCATGCTTGGCTATTTTATGGGCAAACTGGGGTAGGTAAAGCCGCTCTCATCAAACAACTAAGCAAGCAAATATTGGCACCAAACGAGCCTCATAAACAGCAATGGATTGAGGCAAATACGCATCCCGATTTTATGTTGCTCGAACCCAATGATAACGGCCGAATTGCTATCGATAGTGTTCGAGAAGCCATTACTTTTTTGGCGAATACGCCTGCAGCAGCAGAAAATAAAATCATTTGCATTCATTCTGCCGATAAAATGAATGTCGCCGCACAGTCTGCTTTACTGAAAACCCTAGAAGAGCCTATTGGGCATGCATATTTATTTTTAACCGCAGAAAATACCAGCCAATTACTCCCCACTATTTTAAGTCGTTGCTCAAAACAAGTGATTGGGTTACCTGAAAAAGCTGAATTCGATGCATGGTTAGCAACACAACCCTTAACACATTCACCAGAAGATATTTTATTAGCCAAGACATTAGCGCAATATTCTCCTGGATTAACGCTGTCTTTATTATCAGAAATCAATCAAAAATCCTTGCCCTTATTGCTATACTTAGTGAGTATTGTGGCCAGTCAATGGGAAGAGATTGCGGGATTAACGCGCTTTGTAGAGCAGCGATTGGGCCTAAAATTACCCCGTTATGTTTTTTCTGCTCAATCAAAAGCCGATAAACAAAATAAAATAGAATTTTATCGTTATGTTTGTCAATTGGCAGAAAAAGTGCAGTTATTTCCGGGTATGAATCCAAAATTAGTTTTACACAGCATTGAACATTTTGACTCATCAAATAAAAGGATAATCTGGTAATGGAAGAAAATTTCGATTTAGGTGCGAATGCAGCACGTCCAGGTGTTTTAGAATTGGTTTTAAAAGACAAAGCAGCGCTCTATGCATCGGCGATGCCTTTTATTAAAAACGGGGGGTTATTTATCCCAACGTCTAAAACATTTGCCATGGGTGACGAAGTTTATTTACTATTAACTTTATTTGATTCTAATGAAAAAATGCCTATTACTGGCACAGTCTGTTGGCTTACGCCAAAAGGTGCTCAAGGTAATCGTGCCGCGGGTATCGGTATTCAATTTAATTCTGAAGAAGGTACGGTAATTAAAAATAAGATTGAAACATTGCTTGCAGGCAGCCAAGATTCAGATAGGGCGACGCATACTTTATAATAGGAAAACCACATGTTAGTCGATTCGCACTGCCATTTAAACATGCTAGATTTAGCGACTTTTGATCAAAATATGGATAATGTTATCCATCACGCAAAAGAAAACTTAGTAGATTATTTACTCACCGTTTCTGTCACGTTAGAAGATGCACCGGTTTTAATTAAATTAGCCGATACGTACCCACAAGTATATTGTTCTGTTGGTGTACACCCTAATGAGTTTCCAGGACAATTATTTACGTCTCAAATGTTGATTGCCTTGGCCAATCATCCTAAAGTCATTGCGATTGGTGAAACCGGATTAGATTTTTTCCGCTCAGAAGGGGATTTAACTTGGCAGCGTAATCGTTATGAACACCATATAGAAGCCGCCAGTGTTTTAAATAAACCTCTTATTATTCATACGCGTTCAGCAAAAAAAGAAGCGCTTGATATTTTGCGTTATTATTCTTTAAATTTACCCAATCCACCCAAAGCGGTAATGCATTGTTTTACTGAAGATTGGGATACCGCTAAAACGGCATTAGATATGGGATTATATATTTCTTTTTCAGGCATCGTCACCTTTAAAAATGCGGTTGAACTGCAAGACGTCGCTAAAAAAGTACCTCTAGATAGAATATTAGTTGAAACAGATGCGCCTTATTTAGCCCCTATTCCTTTTAGAGGTAAGCCAAATATTCCGGGCTATGTTCGTCATACCGCAGAGTTCTTAGCGAAATGGCGAAACGAAGTGTTTGAAGAGTTTGCTGCAGAAACCACAAACAACTTTTTTAGGTTGTTTAACTTAAGTCGTTAGTTTTAGAACAACATAATAGGTTGCATTTTGTAGCGAGTATCGCTATCTTGCTGTAGTATCTTGCGGACCATACATCTTAAAAATTAAAAAAATAAATCATACGGAGAGTTTTATGCAACAATTAAACCCTAATCAATTACAAGCAATTTCTGGTGGCGTATTAGATTCAGTCACAGCTTCTGTCTCAAATTTACTGACGAATACAAAAGATGCTTTTCAAAGAGGCTTAACGACTTCTGAAGCAGGTGTGGGTTTAACTGGGCTATTAGTTGGCGCAGGTTTAGGATGTGGCTCAAAGACAGCTAAAGTAACAGGTGCCATTTTAGTGACAAGCTATATAGCCTACTCTTACTTTCAACCAGATTTATCCGGTTTAACTTCTATGTTTAGTTTTGGTTCTACACCAGCTCAAGATACAGCTACTGCATCTTAATAAGTAGCTAGGAAGTACTCCAAAAGTGTCATGCCAGCCTTCGCTGGCATGACAACCATCAAAATGGATCTCTTTACGACTCTTCATCTTTTTTATTATTATCAGATGAAGTAGAACGAGAACCGCCCCCTGGCTTTATTTTTGATTTATTTTTAGCTGAATTTTCTAAAATAGCGGTTTGTTGGGCTTTTTGTAGCTGTTTTTGACCCGGCACAGAAGGCACATTATCCAACACATTAGGCACAGATTTACCTTGTAAAATACTTTGATTATCAGGATCAGATGCTGTGTCGGAAGCGGCTTTTTTAATCGCCTTTTTAATGGCCTCTATTTTAGGGCTATCGTGACCCGAACGGTTAAAAAATGAACCAGACGACATAATGCTTTCAACCTCTCAAATTTTTATTTAATTTAAAAAGAAGATTCTTCACCAAAAGATTGATAAGGGTATACGCCTTCGCGTTCATATCGCCTGCCACTGGCGACACCTTGCTCAAATAAGGTTTTGAATTTTAACACCATAAATTCAAGGGCTATCATCCGTTGATTAGAATCGAGTTTGGCTTCGACCAGTTGTAACATTTGATCGGCTTGATCTCTAAAATTGATGGAATTTGAATTGGCCTGCAACATAAGACTGAGCTCCATGTTAGGGTAAAGATGTAGATACACTAGATAAAATTACCTAAAAATTATATCAGAAGCTTTGAAAGTCAGTATAGCAAATAAAAAATAAGCCAATTCCTTTGTATTTTGGTTAAGCTAGGTTTACAATCGGCTGGCAGATTAATTATTGTCGTGTAAAGAGGCTTAAAAGATGACAGTTGTAGTAGATGTGGCTATTGAAATTACTGAAAATGGCTTGCTCCATTTCAATAAGTTAATTGCCAACGAAGAAACACCTGGCATGGGCCTTAGAATGTTTCTAGATCAGCCTGGTTCGCCTCAAGCAGAAGTGGGTATTGCCTTCTGTCCTCCAGGAGAGCATCGCGCCACAGATATCCCGCTGACCTACGAAGGGTTTACTCTGTATGTGGATAGAGCAAGTGCGGCTTTTTTACACCAAGCGAATATCGACTACCAATTCGATAAAGTAGGTGGACAACTAGCTATAAGTGCCCCTCATCTAAAAGGCCAAAAACCAGAAGACAATGCCGATTTAGCGGAAAAGCTCCAATATTTGATTGATACCGAAATTAACCCTCAACTTGCCAGCCATAAAGGTATGGTCAGTTTAATAGAAATTACTGAAGAACTCGACGTTGTGCTAAAATTTGGCGGAGGTTGTCATGGTTGTGGTATGGCAGATGTTACGCTAAAACATGGCATAGAAAAAACGCTTAAAGAACGTTTCCCCGAAATTCGGGCAGTGAAAGATTCAACCGATCACGCTACAGGCGTCAATCCTTATTGTTAATTATAAAGGCGTAAAGCATGGGTTTATTAAGCAGCCTTTGCCGATTATTCAAAGGCAAAGCAGAATTCAAAACAGGCTACCAAAGCGAGTTAGACAAATTTTATCACAGCTACAATGAGCAAAGAAAAGATTGGCTAGCTAATCCGCTTAGAGTTAAAGAACTAAAAAAACACCAAGCGATTTTCGACAAAAGAGATTATGTTGTCGATAAAAAATCAGAAAACATGTGGAAAGATTTTTAAATTTCCCAAAAATTAGCTAACCTGTCTCTGGTGCAAAATAAATACAACCAGGGAGAGACAATTAGATGGCTAACAATGGGTTGATTTCTTATTGGCAATCAGCAGCCAAGCTGAATTTACTCAATCAACGTATTCTTCCAAGAGAACAACTGTCTTGTGCAAGATTTATCCAAATCAGCCAAATCGAAAAAGGCTGGTTAGACAATTGGGTAGGCGAACAACAAGACGTTTATTTAGCGCCTTTTTGTTTTAAAGAAGGCTCTGATTTGAGCATCCCTTTTTGGCTTGAGGCCAGTTTATTACCCACAGGTGAGCTTTGTCCTCGCAAGCATAGTGCTTTTCCTTGGGTATTGCCGGCTTTCTTAGATAGTTTGTCTAGTCGATTGCCTATTTTAGGTTCTGTGCACAGTCATGATGCGTTGCTGAGCGAATATTTTGGCACGCCAGATAGTCCTAAAACATTTGAAAATTGGAGTGAGTATTACAGCGAATGTCTTAAGTTTATATCTGAATTACATCCCAATTGGAAACAAGAATTTGTTCAAACCGGTTTCGATGTATTCGACAGTGCCATTGTGTTACCTCTTTCTGCCATCACGACCATTACTCCAGAACCCAGCCCAGTATTAGAGAATTATATTCAGTTAGATTTTGTGCCTCATCGATCGGTAGAAGACGTTTCAGCCCCTATTTTAGAACAAGGTTTATTAGTCGAAGGACAAGAAGAGGCGGCCACTTGGGCCAAAACACAGTTGATTGCCTTGGCAGGTTTAGAATCAGGAGATTGCCTAGCCATAGAGCACGATAAAGATGTGCCTTTTCAGCAATTTTTTACTGAATGGACACGATATCAATTCGTAGAATGTGCATTAAATAGAACACCTTTACCAAGTACGGTCATTATTTCGAATAAAAATACGCCTTTTGATTTTGTCTTGCCTGGGCATTTTGCTTTTTCTGATACGCAATCTTCTCGTACCATGAACCAATTCAGAGAAATATTTAAACAGCATTTTGCCGCAGATCAATTTACCATAGAGCAACTCACTCCAGAGTATATGAGTGCTTATATTCATGAATCTTTGGTTTTTGATTACAAACAATATCAACAAGGGCTAGAGCTAATTCAAGCGTATCGTCATAAGATACTTCAGCAACAAGCCGAATTTGGTGAAGAAGATTCGCTAGAAGACAAAATTCAATCTCTACAGTCACGAGATTCTAGTTTAGAGCAGCGTTACCAGCATTTATTATCTGCGCAGACTGCTTTAACATCTGAGACTTCTAAAACTTTTTTAAGTCAGCTTTGGCAAAAAATTGGTCAAAGCAAATCAAAGCATCTGGCCAAATGTTTAGAAATGGTTTCTCAGCACATTGTTCTTGAAGAAGATCACATTGCGCTTATTAAAAGCAGTGATGATTTGCTCAATTGGTTGGGACAAAATTTAAGAACGGTGCAGGTAGAGCGCACAAAATTGCATGCAGAATTAATCGCCTATAGCGAAGCACTCACAGAAAGACAAGGTCAATGGTCAAGATTATTGTCTTGGCAAAAACAACACAATTTTGCCATTTTTGTAGAGAAAAAAACCGTTAAGCTTACCCAGTGAACAAGTGGTGGAAAATACGTTAAATACACGTTTTGGTCAATCTATTTTTGATTCGGCTAATTTGTATTGGCAGGCTCAGCAACATTTGGGGGTGATCTTTGATTGCGAAATGGTACATCAAAATCCGCATGAAACATTCACTTATGAATGTCTCAATAAAATAGATTATGTTTTTGTGTTACAAGCTAATCATTTTAGTCCTATGCTGGGCAGTGAATTTTGTGCTATCGCAGAGCGAGTAATAGGGTTTGCTGGTGCTAAAACAGTAATGGCACCTGTTTTAACGCCTTTACAAGATACTTGGTTAACTCGTAGACACCAAGTTACACAACAAAATCAAGAATCGATTTTAGAAGAAACAGGCGCATTGGTTTCAACAGGGGATGCATTCCAGTTAATGAATGTCCACAGTGTATACGAAGACCCAACCTACCCAGGTATGGGTTATACACAGTCGTTTTATTTAGACGAGCCTGTAGGACTTTATCCTACTTTGCAGGCAAGTGTCGATTTTCATCCCATTGTTGGGCAAATGGTGCCAGACAGAGGCAGCTTTATTAATAGCCCAGAAGCATTGCATTTGTTTAATTGGATAAAGACACAACCTGATTGTACAAATATGATAGTGGTAACGGCATTTGCTGCACAGCAATATTATTTGCAGTCTTTATTAGCCGAATCGAATATTCCCGTATACACCCTAAGAGACGCTATAGGCAAAAGAGCAAAATGGGTGATTGTCAGTATGGTGAATGCCAGTGAAGCCTTAGGGCCCTCTATTTATGATCAAAACCCCTTGCTGTTACCCGAAATGATCAGAATGGCTGAACAAAAATTAGTCGTGTTTGCTGATCCGGGTATTTTTGCTTTAAGTCATACAACATTGGGTAAGTTTGCTAATAAAGTATTAACACGTACTTCTGAGCAAAATACATCACATGATTGGGATAGTGAGCAAAAGAAAGATATAATCTTCGCATCAAGCCTCTAGGAGATTGGGTTCATGGCGCAAATGCGATTAGCAAGTATTAAATTAGCAGGGTTCAAATCGTTTGTTGATCCAACAGTTATTAACTTTGTTAGTAATTTAACAGCAGTTGTTGGGCCAAATGGTTGTGGTAAATCAAACGTTATCGACGCAGTGCGTTGGGTGATGGGAGAGTCATCTGCCAAAAATCTAAGAGGTGAAAATTCTACCGACGTGATTTTTAACGGCTCGACTCAGCGAAAACAGGTAAGCCAAGCTTCGGTAGAATTAAGATTCGAAAATGTCGAAGGCAAGCTACTAGGTGAGTATGCGCATTATCATGAAATTGCCATTAAGCGTGTCGTCACGCGCGATGGTGATTCACAATATTACATTAATCAAACGCGTTGTCGTAAAAAAGACATTACCGATATCTTTTTAGGCACCGGTTTAGGGCCAAGAAGTTATGCCATTATCGAACAAGGCATGATTTCTCGCTTTATCGAAGCCAAGCCTGACGATTTAAGGGTATATTTAGAAGAAGCCGCAGGCATTTCAAAATACAAAGAACGCCGCCGTGAAACCGAAAACAGAATTCGTCATACACGTGAAAATTTAACGCGTTTATTAGATATTAAAGAAGAACTCGATAAACAATTAGCCAAGCTCGAAAAACAAGCTGAAACGGCCAAAGTGTATCATGAGCTCAAAAAAGACGAATCACGATTACAAGCAGAAACTTTCGCTTTAAATTACCAAAATTATGAACAGGAACTGGCTAAACTCGAAGCCAGTATTTTAGTCGAAAATAACAAGCTAGAAGAATTATTAACCGAAAGACAAAGCATCGAAACGGCATTAGAAAAAGACAGATTACAGTTAACCGAATCAAGAGATGCTTTAGGCGAAGTACAAAAACAATTTTATCAAGCAGGCAGTGATATTAGTTCGTTAGAACAACGTTTGGCACATCATCAAACGAGACAAACACAACTTAATCAAGATTGCCAGCAAACCGAAACGGCGATTAAACAATCTGATCACACTTTAAAGCAAGATACAGGTCAGAAAGAAGCCGTTCAACAAGTTTTATCAGAATTAGAGCCAAATATAGAAGCACTCACAGAAGAAGCAGGTGAATCTAGCCTAATTCTACAAGAACTTGAAAAACAGATGGATGAATGGCGACAAAATTGGGATGTGGTGCAACACGAATCTTCTCAATACAGCCGTTTAGCCGAAGTAGAAAAAACCAAAATCACCCAACTAGAAAGCCGTATTCACCATGCACAGTTACAAATAGAAAAGCTTGAAAAAGAAGCCAGCCAATTAGTGAGTGTAGATTTAGCAACTGCCAACCAAGCTTTAGTTGCCAGCGAACAACAGTTAGAGCTTGAAGCCAAAACCATAGACGAAGCGCTAAAAGAACAAATCAGTCAGCGTGATGCTTTGCGTGTTGAACTCAAAAATCTTACCCAGTCTATTCAAGATAATCGCAAAATTGTAGATAAATTAAACGAAAAAAAATCGCAGTTATCTGCACAAATTGAAGTGAGTTTGGGTAAAGATAACAAAGTATTTAACGAATGGTTAAAAAAACATAATTTAACCGATTTACGTGTTGCAGAAAAATTTCAAGTAGAGCCTGGATTTGAGCGGGCAGTTGAAACTGTTTTAGGAGAAGTGCTCGAATCTATTTGCTTAGATTCACACGATGCGTTGTCAACGATATTTAATGATATTGAGCAATTAAAAACGGGCTTAATTCATATTTTAATTGATGCGCCAGTTGATCAAACCAGCGCTCAAAGCAATCCGGCTGTCTTTCAATCTATGACCAGTTTGGTTTCAAAAATACAAGGCATAGAAAAAAATTCTTCGGTATATCAACAATTGGCTCAAAAACTAGGTACTGTTTATGTAGCCGATAGTTTAGCCATTGCTCAACAATGCGTGTCAGACTTACCTGAAAACCATTCGATTATCACCAAAGAGGGTATTTGGTTAGGTCAACATTGGGTGCGAATTAATCGAGGTAAAACGCAAGATGGAGAGGGCGTTTTAGCGAAGAAAAACCAATTAAAACTAATTTCAGAAGAACATGCTTTGCAAGTAAATTGTGCAGAAGAGCTCGAGGAAAATATTGCAACAGGCCAACAAAACTTGCAAGAACTCGAAAAGCAAGTTGAAAATCTGCAAAAGCAAAAATTTGATTTACAGCAAAAATTAAGAGATTTAGGTAAAGAAATTGCCGCCAAAAAAGGTCAGATTGATCAAACTGAAAATCGTAAACGCAGAGTCATACAAGAACTGCAAGATCATAAACGTGATTTAGACAATTGGCAGCATCAAACTAACCAATCTCGTCAATTGCTTGAAAAAGCGGTAAACGATATGGGAACGTTCGAACAAAAAAGACACGGTTTAAATACGAACAAAGATACCTTGTCTGAGCAATTAAACAGGGCGCGTGAACAGGCAAAACAACACAAAGATGCTTTGTATCAATATCAAATCAAACAAACCACGCTTAAAACACAGTTAAATGGTCTGGATATTAATATTCAACGCCAGCAAGAGCGTCATGAAACGCTCACACAGCAATTAGAAACACTTCAAGTACAGTTAGAAGAAAATCAGCTGCCTATTCCTGAAATACAAACAGCATTAGAGGCTTTATTGTCCTTAAGGCATACTGTAGAGCAGCAATTGACTAAGCAGCAGCAGGAAGTGAATCAGCTTGAAGCCGCATCTCAACAGAATGAACAATCGCGCACTCATCTTGAGTCGGGGTTAGAAAAACAACGGGTTGCGCTAGAGCAATATCGATTAAAAGCCCAAACGGTGAAAGTGCATGTTGAAACCATGCTAGAAAATTTAACCAAACTGGGTGAAACTTTAGAAACGGTCACAGCGCAATTAGCTCAATATAACCCGCCGGCTAATCAAGAAGATTGGGCAAAACAGCTCCAAACAGTACAAAATAAAATCGAAAGATTAGGCTCGATTAACCTAGCAGCCATCGAAGAGTGCCAAGTAGCCTTAGAGCGTAAACAATATCTTGATGTGCAATATAAAGATCTCACCGATGCGTTAGATGCCTTAGAAGAAGCCATTAAAAAAATCGATCATGAAACACGTGATAGATTTAAAGAAACCTTCGATTTGGTTAATAATGAATTTAAACAAACCTTCCCCAAAGTATTTGGCGGTGGTATGGCCACATTAGAATTAACCGGCGAAGATTTATTAGATACCGGTATTTCGATTATCGCCAGACCCCCAGGCAAGAAAAATAGCTCCATTCATTTATTATCTGGTGGTGAAAAAGCCCTGACGGCGGTATCGCTTGTTTTCTCGATATTTAAATTGAACCCTGCACCATTTTGTATGCTCGATGAGGTGGATGCACCACTTGACGATAATAACGTGGGTAGATTTTGTGATCTCGTTAAAGATATGTCTAGCACTGTACAATTTATCTTTATTTCGCATAATAAATTGGCAATGGAAATGGCTGAGCAAATGCAAGGGGTGACCATGCGTGAGCCAGGTGTATCTCGATTGGTGTCTGTTGATCTAGAAAAAGCGGTAGAGATGATAGACGCTTAATAAAATTTGTCATGCCAGCGAAGGCTGGCATCCAGTATTAAAACATAAAGATATTATTTTTCTGGATGCCAGCCTTCGCTGGCATGACAGTTTTGAGTAGCCGAAAAAATCGGCTTCTTAGCCACGGTAGTGGCTACATTTGCTAGCCCCGTGCGAAGCGCGGGGAAAATAGTGGATCCTGGATGCCAGCCTACGCTGGCATGACAGAAACAATAATATTGCAGTATTAGGTTTTTATTTAATGGATACTATGGTCGACAAAAATAAAATCAGACAGAAAATATTTGATTTGAGGTATGAGATAAGAGAGCATGATCATTTGTATCATGTTTTAGATGCACCGATTATCCCTGACAGCGAATATGATAAACTTTATCGCGAATTAGTGCATCTTGAAAAAGAACACCCCGAGCTAATCACCCCTGATTCTCCCACCCAACGCGTCGCCCCAAAACCTGTTACAGCCTTTCCAGAGCATACGCATTCTCAGCCAATGTTGTCGTTGAATAATGCCTTTACAGAAGAAGAAATCAACCAGTTTGATAAGCGCATTCGACAAACTTTAAATCATACCGGAGATATTGTGTATGTATGTGAGCCAAAATTTGATGGCTTAGCCGTTTCATTAATTTATGAGCAAGGCAAATTCATCAAGGGCTCTACTCGAGGAGATGGAACAGTTGGCGAAGATATTACACAAAATTTAAAAACCATAGCAACTATTCCACTCTCACTTCGAGAAGATTATCCTGCATACCTAGAGGTGCGAGGCGAAGTGTATATGCCTCTGAAAGGCTTCGAAGCGTTAAATAAAACCAACATTAAAAATAACGAAAAAACTTTTGCGAACCCTCGTAATGCTGCGGCAGGAAGTTTGCGTCAATTAGATCCTAATATTACCGCTAAACGTCCATTGGCATTTTACGCTTATGGGTGCACAGATGACTTTGGGTTAAAAAATCATGTAGATGTGATGAATAAGCTCAAAACCTGGGGGATCCGAATCTGTCCTTTAAATAAAATCGTGATAAACAGCGAAGGTATCTCAGCGCAATACCAAAAATTAATGGCTGAGCGTGATAAATTGCCTTATCAGATAGACGGTATGGTAATCAAAATAAATGAACTCGCTTTTCAGAAGAAAATGGGCTTTGTGGCTAAAGCGCCTCGATTTGCACTAGCCTATAAATTTCCAGCTGAAGAAGCCATGACAGAATTAGAATCAGTCGATTTTCAAGTAGGTAGAACAGGCGTATTAACGCCAGTTGCCAGATTAAAACCTGTCTATGTAGGCGGTGTGACTGTCAGTAATGCGACATTACATAATATTGACGAGATTAATCGTAAAGATGTTCGTATTCATGATTGGGTGATTATTCGAAGAGCAGGAGATGTGATTCCCGAAGTAGTTGGCCCCATTTTAGCCAAACGCCCTAAAAATGCCAAAAAAATTGTTTTCCCTAAACATTGTCCGGTTTGTGACTCTGATATCACACAGGCTGAAAATGAAGTCGCCATGCGCTGTATGGCAGGATTATACTGCAAGGCACAGCTCATAGAAGCCATTAAACATTATGTTTCACGTAAAGCCATGAATATAGATGGCTTAGGCGAAAAATGGGTAACTCAGCTTATTGAAAATGAATTGATTAAACATATTAATGATTTATATGCTTTAACCAAAGATAAATTACTTACGTTAGACCGCATGGCAGAAAAATCGGCCAATAATTTATTAGACGCCATAGAACAATCCAAAAAAACAACTTTGGGTAAATTTATTTATGCCTTGGGTGTGCGTGAAATTGGAGAAGTAGGCGCTGCTACTTTAGCCAAACATTTTAAAACCTTAGATAAAATCTTTGAAGCAACCGAAGAACAGTTGGTAGCCATACCGGATATTGGACCGGTGGCGGCAAATCATGTGATGCGTTTTTTTCATGATAAACATAATCAGCAAATTATTCACAAATTAATCGAAGCAGGCATTCATTGGGATAAAATTCCAGATACTATTACTCATGATCAGCCATTGTTAGGCAAAACTTATGTACTAACAGGCACCTTAAATCAGCCTAGAGAAGACATTAAAGCACAGTTGGAAGCTTTGGGCGCAAAAATCTCTTCGTCTGTTTCAGCTAAAACAACGGCTGTGATAGTAGGAGACGAACCAGGTTCTAAAGTTCAAAAAGCTGAAAAACTTGGGGTGAAAATTTTTGGACAAGAAGAATTGGATAAATTAATACCACTAAAAATTGAGGGTCATCAAAAAACATTTCTACCATCTGCATCGCTTAAAAAAGAAAAGCCTGACAAGGAAAAGGTAAAGGGAGATGAGGGTAAAAATGGTAGTGAAGGTGAAATTAAAAAAATTGGTAAATAATTTTTATTTTTGTCATGCCAGCGAAGGCTGGCATCCAGGAAAAATTATATCTTCAAGTTTTAAGACTGGATGCCAGCCTTCGCTGGCATGACAACTTTTTGATTAAATGATTTAAAAAAAGAGAAAAAACATGCCCCAAATTTTATTACAATGCACAAACAATGTCATAGAACAAAATATATCACCATTATTGTTAGATATTCATAAAATTTTAACAGAAAATCTACCCACACAAATGGATAGTTGTAAAACTCGAGTCATGCGACACGAAGAATATTTAGTAGGTGATGGTTCTCCTGAAAAAGCTTTTGTGCATTTAGCGATTGGTGTGTTGCCAGGTAGGAGCACAGAAACGTTAAATCACGTATCTGCTTTATTAATGGAAAAGCTACAAAAAACATTTGAACAATCTTTAGAAAAATTA
This sequence comes from uncultured Francisellaceae bacterium, assembly GCA_964433995.1. GTDB lineage: Bacteria > Pseudomonadota > Gammaproteobacteria > Berkiellales > Berkiellaceae > CADEEZ01. The sequence goes on from CAYSTH010000003.1 coordinate 17,201, forward strand.
AAACTACAAATCACTATCGCTATTCAAAATTTACCCGAAGTGTATATTAAATATCAAACAGTTTAACTACACGATTTATCATTGAACTTTTTATATTTCATATCAGTCTTCTTTTACAGTATATGTAATAAAGAAGGGTGGTTGCTGATATGTCAAATAAGAAGAAAAATAAGCATACTACCAACCAAAAAAAACATCATGAAAACTTCCTAGAAGGCAATATTAACGCCTTGTTCGATACTTTGGCAGAATCAATAGATAGTTTTGCAGAAGGTCCTGAAGTTAAAAACCAAGCAACCTACGATTACGAATATATTACCAAAATGTTGTTAATAGAAAAAAAGGCAGCATCTTTTAGCATAAAAAATGGTGAGTATTGGATTGAGTTTGCCAATGGTAAAAAATTTAATTTTAGCGAAGTGCTGAAAAATTTTAATGCAAATCATTTAAAACTAGACCCTCAATATCATGAAATGTATATGGATTTTCTTAAGAAGCAATCTATTCAAAAACCAAAAAAAGATCCCAACTTTACTTATGGTGAAGATACTTGGCCAACAGAAGAATATTTTAATAATCGAGATGAAAAAAAAGATTTAGCTAATTTATCTTATGCTGAAAAATGTGCGATAAACATATATACACAAAAATACTATTCAACCATGAATGAAATGTTGAGAGGAGAGACTGCTATTCATGCAGATAGCGAAACCTTTCAAGAAGAAATGTTAGAAGTACTTTTTCACAATGCTTTTTGTTCTACGGGTTTAAATAAGGTAGGTAACACTGAGGTTAAAAATGCTTTTAGAGTCGATTCTACTTTACCACCAGAAATAGTGAAAGCCAGAATAGCTTCTATGGATCAAGAAAATGCAGTATTGGTAGAAAAAGGCTTTGTGAGTTCAAGTAAAGATAAACCTATTAATATAGCAGGAACAGAAAACCCTTTATTTAAAGCAAAAGAAGATCAAAAAAGAAAAGGGATGGTTTATACTATTTTTTCGAACATGATAGGTAAAGATATTTCAGCGATTTCGAACAAATCCGATGAACGAGAAATATTAATTCCTCCTAATACTCAAGTAAGATATAGACAATACAAAGAAGAAGAAGGGGCAGTATATTTTTATGCCGATTTGGTTCGTACACCTGTTTTAGAACAAAAGCAAGGACAAGAACATGCGCTAAGCAATGAAGAATTATCATTAGAGAAAAAATTATCAGAAAAAATTGCGCATGGAGTGGATCCAAATGAAGTAGCAGAATTAATCAAAAAAGTAAAAGAACTTAAAAAAGATTATAACAGTCAAAAATGGAAATTGCATACCAACTCAGACAGAGAAAAACAAATCGCTAAATTAATGCAAATGGCAAATAATGTAGCCGAAGATAATAGTTTAACTTCCAAACAAAAAATGGTAAAAATCACCGAATCACTTTTGGTGGTGAGAAATGAAATAGTTGCCGATCAGAGAAAAAAACCTGCCATTATTAAACTTTTTCAATCTAAAAGTAGATTGGTCAAAAGTATTGATAAAAGTTTAGACACCTTGTCACAAGATACCAAGCAAGAATATAACACTCATCAGTCTAGACAAAAATTATTCGAATACGAAAATCCTATTTTTTCTGACAGAATGAAAAGTATTGTTGATCATGTGCATAGCGAATATTTATCTAAGCCTTATAAAGATAAGGCCACACATAATACAGGGGAAGAAGAATATGCGCATTATACCTCAACTCAAACTGTTTATAGACCCAATCATGGCACAGTGCATACCCTAAGGGGAGCATTAATGGTGGCGCCTGTTGCAGAAGCCTTTAGAAAGAAATACGGTAATAGTATGGATATGGACGATATCAAAAGAATGCAAGTCGCCATGTTATTTTCAACGGTAGGTAGGCAATGTGAAGACAATTTTAAATATGCCGAATATCGCAATGACAGTGCATTGGCATTTCAACAATATGTGAAAGAAAATGCTCGTGATTTATTCACAGATAAACAAATAAAAGAATATACCAGTTATTTAAAGTGGTATACCGATCCAAATAAAACCAAAAATCATCCCAAAGCAGACATCATGAGAATATGTCACAGTTTAGATGTATTAAGATATGAACCTGACGAAGATAAATTTAATGGTTATTGTAAAAACGAATTAACAAGTAAATTAGGCGAAGCTTCCGCAGAATCCTTAGTTTCTTATTCTAGACAATGCTTATTGGCAACCGGTAATAGAGTCAGAACAGGTGAAGATGTTGATTATCAACCGGAACTATTTATAGAATCTAGCTTAGATCCTCAAAAGGCATTAGCACATCTTAAAAGAGTAGAACCGCCCAGACATTTAGATAAAGCAAAATTCAATATGAAGGGAAATTAATATGGCAAAAGACGCAACAAAAGATAAAGAAGCTATTGTCATTGTTGGAATGGGACCTGCTGGGATAGTCTCTGCCATAGAATCGGCTAAAAAAGGCCACCATGTGGTTTTGGTAGAAAATAGGGATTATTTTACCCGCACGCAAAGAGTAAAAGTAGACATTGAAACATTAGATTATATTGAAGCTTTAAATAAATTAGATCCTAAAACCAGTAAAAAAGATGAAGAATTTTTGATAAGAAATAAAACAGAAAGTACAGTGCCTATTAATGAATTACAAGAATTTTTAGAAAAAAAACTCCGTGCACTTTATCCTAAACAAGTTCAAATCTTAAAAGGAGCCGATGTTAAAGTACAAGATATTAATGTAGAAGAACGCCAGATTCATATAGAGTCAAAAGGCAAAGTAAAAGCCATTAAATTTAGTCATATTGTGGGTGCAGATGGGACAAGACGTGAAATGGCTTCTAAAGTTAGTCTGGCTCTGGGCAATAAAATTGGTTTTCAAGATTTAGAAACTCAAACCAGACAAGAAGCACATGGTGCCATCTCTTTAAGATATAAACCCAAAAAAGGCTTACCTGAAAGAGAAGAAAAATTTAGTCTAAAATGGTCTGACATGGAGCGTTTACAAGCATTAGGTTGGGAAGAACCTTACCTGCCTGTTTGTTATATGTTTCATGATGAAAGCAAAAAACATTTTTATGTAGCAGGTGAAGTCCCTGCAAAAATTTTAAAAGAAAAAGATCCTATTAAAAAACAAGAAATGATGATCAAATGGGGGAAGGGCATTTTAGAGCTCCAATTTGGGTATAAAAATGTAGAAGAATCTATTGAAGTAGATTTAAGTCATAAAAAAGATGCAAAATCACAACAAGAAAACAAATTAAAAGTAACGACATTTCCTATGACTTTGCAATATACCGATACACCTTGTCTAGAAATGAATCCAGGCAGTAAAGCACCTAGTAATGCTTTTGTTTTGATGGGAGATGCCAGCAAAAATGCTAATTTTCTTTTAGGGCATGGTGCAAATGATGCGATTAGAGATGGTAAAAAATTTGGAGAATGCTTAGAAGGAAATCAATTTAATTTTAAAAAATATAGGAAACACCAAACAGAACAAAAAGACAAAATGGTCAATAAAATGGCAGGCATAGAGGTTGGCTTAAAAACACAATATCAGCACAGAATCACTAAAATTGATGAAAATATACTCAAAGAGGCTGGTACTTTAATAAAACTAGCATCGATACATCAAGATAAAAAACTAGCTCAATTAGCAGATGACTGTGATAAGGCTCTTAAAACCACACCACCTAATTATGATCAAATTTATGATACAACCATACAATTGGCAAGTCAATTAAATCAATTGTCAAAAGAATTAGCAGAAAAACAAATTATTGCGCTTGAGTTTGCTAAAAAACACCATAAAGTAACAGATGCCAAAATTGTACAGCTAGAACATTCTTTAGATAAGTTACAGAAAAGTCAAAATAAAGTATTTAATGTTGTCAAAACGTTAATGCCTATGCTTGCGAATCATTTGAGCAAAAAACATCAAAAAAAGAGCCAGCTACTGATTGATAAAATTGATGCACTTAAAATGCAGAAACAAGCGTTTATAGAAGAAAAATTAAGCGCACAAAAAGATATTAGCAGGCCACTTATTTTTCGTGAACATAAACAAAAACTCATTAAATTAGCAGAAGAAAAACCGCCGACGTCTCCTAGAAATTCGATGAAAAAAAATATATAACTAAATATCTATGCTTAAATATCTGGCTAAAGCTTCTAAGCCAGCATTGCCGCCATCAAATTTTAATTGTATATCGGCAACGGTAATAGGTTCGGCTAATTTATCTGTGTTATCTGATATTTTAATTTCATAAATATTAGAATGTTCTAGCTGTTGTATATCGACATGACGATGAGCGTCGGGGATTTGCATATGTTCAAATATTTTTTCTAAATTGAGGATGGTAGCAGGATTATCACCAAACACGGCGTTTTCAGATAAAACGATTTTCTTGTAAGGGGATAAATCATCTAAAGTGATGGTATAAGGCGCAGCTTGATTGACTAATACTTCGTGTTCTAAATTAAGTGTAATGGGAAATTGCTGTTGCATCCCTAATTGATTTTCAAAACCAAGTTCAAATCTGATTTGGGCTTGTTCTTCTGGGACAAGAGTGGCCATATCTAAATGAGAAGCAAGATGCTGAGTGGTTAATAAGCTATTATCGGTCAGCTTTAATTCTAGTCGAGTATTATCTTCTTGCCCCTCTAAAGTAAAATGATATCCTTTGAGGGTTTCGCTCATTAAGTATATTACGCCAATTAATAATCCTGCCCACCAAATTTCGACACTTAAGGGTTTGCTTAAGGCAAGCGTTTGGGCGGGGAGAATGTCTTTTATAGGCTTAAAATAAAAGCTAAATTCGTATAACTTGCCAGATTTTGTTGCAATATCTTGGTATAAGCTCGAAACGGTACGTTTAAAGTTGCTGGTCATTAAATTGGTTTGCAAAGGTCTATCAATAGGTTGATGTAATTCAAAATTATATAAACCTTTGGGATCGATTTTGGCCGTCAAAACCGTTTCTTTGGTTTTTGCTTTTTTGCCAATTAAAGTGACACCATGATCACTTAATTCATAGCTTAAAGGTTCTTGTTGCACGGTCAGATGCATCGATTTTAAACTATATTGTTGCTCTATAGGTAAAAATTTTAATGTTTGCAAAGATTTTTCGTGATGTCGCATAGCATTGATACCGGGCAATAATCCGCGTGTTTTGGCCAAATGACCTGCCATTAAATCTTCTTCTTGTATGATACCTAAATCGGGCAAATCGACATCGATATCTTCATCAGAAAGTTGAATAGAAAGTTGCAAGGTAATTTGTTTATGATTTTTATCTGTTAAAGTATAGCTAAATACTTCAGTACTTTTTTCACTGCTATCATCATTGTATTCTTGTGTGCCTATAGTGTAAATAAAATCGCCGGCTTGATGTGTTTGGGTTTCTTTGCAATATACCGTTAATTCACCATTTGACTGAGATTTATGAATATGGGCAATGCAAGAACCCGAAATTTCTTCTAAAAAATGAATAGGGATATTATCAATATGTGAAATTTCAACAGGTTTTAATTGTTGAGACAAAGAGGCAAGTAAATTGCCAGTAACGGCGATGACATGGCCGTCTGACTCAGATAGGCTAGTTTCGGTCAAATTAGAAGGTTCTATCCAATCACTCACAAATTGGCTGTTATCTGCATCGAAAAATGACAAGGTATCATTCAGTGCAATATCTTCAGAATGCTCTACAAAAGGCAATATAGGCTTCATGGCAATGATGTCTTTGCCAGGGCGTATAGAATATTTTAGTTTTTTGGCCATAAAATACGTCCTGTTTAGTTTAAGTACACGCTTTTAACCCAGTTCTAAACTTATTTAAAACCTATGATTCATCTCATCATGGAAAGCGCTTATGCAGTAGTGGACGATAGTCCAGGGGGAAAAATATTTTCGATATTGAACTTTTGAGCTCTAACAATGCCGGAACAGGTTTTTTAAGATTATGCTACCATTTATCGATTTTTGTTATTTCTTCAACAACGTCTGTCAGATTCATTTTGAAAATTAAAACTATATTGATATAGTGGCACTTAACTTAAATTTTAAACACATGTAGTGAGTGTCATCATGGATAATATCAATTATTTATTTAATAAATATGTTGTTGGTCAAAACGTCGAGGCTTTATCCCAAGAAGACAAAAATGCCCAGTTAATTAAAGCGGTTAAATATGGCCAAAAAGAAGACGTAAATGCATTAATCAAAGCAGGTGCAGATCTAAGCATAGATGATAATGGTTGCTCCAAGGCGCTTTGCGCTGCAGCCTCAAAGGGACGCACCGACATTGTTGAGCTTTTGATACAAAATGGAGTCAACCTTAATTGGATGGCGGCTAACATTGCCATCATACATAATCATCCGAGCACTGCTATTCGTTTGTTTTGGAACATGTCTCTGGAAGAAATTGGTAGAAAGGGTGCAAGTTGGGAATTATTTAACGAGGTTAGACAAGAAATAGAAAACAAATCTAAAAAGAAAATATACGATATTATTATGCCGAGCGTTAAAATATTGTCAGGTAGCCCATTCTTAGAAACGGATAATAAGCCCTTTCCTAAAGAGGTAGCAGAGCGCATTTTTGCTTTAGTGGCGGCGCTTCAAGTTCAATCTGAAGATTTTCCTGTTTGGTACAGAAATTGTGTTTCATCTGATTTAGAAAAAACAATTCAATTTAAAATAGACAAAAAAGTACCTATATTGACATTTTCTAACGCTAATACTAATAAAAGAAAAGCAGATGTAGATCTAGAGAAACAAGATAATACCAAGAAAATTAAAATAACCTCTTCTGGTCTTTCTAATGACGAAGAAATGCAGATTGAGAATAACAGTAGTTGTACTATTTCTTAATAAATAAAATAATCCTGCCAATATTTCAGATATTGGCAGGGCTTTTATAATATTACTGCATTCTACAACTCACACCGTCTTTTGAATCAATTTCTAGGCTGATATAACGAGATAACAATCCCGCAAAATCGTCAGGATCAATATTATGCTTTTGCGCATGAGTCGATAAAACTTGATTTAACCCTGCTGCGTTTAAAAAAGACATCACTTTACACATACGCTGAGTGACCTCAGCCACTGCCGTTTGGCGGTTGTGCATCCATACACCCCATGTGGCGTCATCTCTGGTTGCATTGGCTTGCACACCTAGATTGGTCATCTCAAATTTACTGTCTGTATCTTGCATAATATAGGTTGCGCCAATCATTTCATCGGGATAAGAGGTCTTGAGCTGCATAGGGAAATCGATGAGCTGTTTAGGGTATTGAAGTTTTAATTTCTCATAAATCCCAAGCTGTTGTTCATTACGTTGTTTTACTTGTGTTGCATCATATGCCACAATTAATACACCGCCAGCTTCTAGATAATCTCGTATAATGTTGGCACGAGAGAGTGTTAAGGCCTTGCGTTTTTCATCGCTCATGACTTCTTCAGTCATTAAATTTGGTGTCGGTGTACCATCTGAAACACAGGGTGTAGCGATAGTAGGGGTATGAATGATCCATATCGATTGCGCAAGTTTACCTAGTTTTTTCTCCGAAACAATGTGTTGAACAATTTTGCTTTCCGATGATTGTTGAAGGCCAACAAAAGCTTCTCGCGTACTTTTATCTGGGCCTGTGCCATGCGTTGTTTTTAATATTTCATCAGTTGCTTTTCGTTCCGAGGATTCTTGAATTTTAACAAAAATAGAGCGGGCATTTTTATCTGTCATATGATTGCGAAGCACAAAATGATATTTTTTTAAATCGCTGACTACTTCGAGGCCTTCTTTGCGAATCACTTCATCAGAAATAATTTGTTCGTCGGTAAAAACAGATTCCATATATTGGTGCAATTGTTGAATTAATAATGGCATAACCTAACACTCCTATTTTTAAGGCATCGTACCAAAAGCGATATGCTCATTCAATTAAAATAAAATCAAAGTAATGATAGTTTACTTTCTAATAAAAATAATATGATGAGATATTTGTTTTTGTGCTGGGTTAGGTATACTAAGTTTAATTATAACAAGAAAGGAGCGAATTTAAGATGACGGATTCACATATTCAAAACCCTATTAATGATATTGCTTTAACAGCAGAATTGGCTATAGGAGTGGGTGCAGTTTTGGCAACAACTTTGTATTATGCCTACCAAGCAAGAAATAAAAAACCGCAAGAAGATGTTGCAAGTGACGCGATAAATACCTTTATTGAAAAACGACCTAAAAAATAATTTCCTTCTATCTTAAGAGTTATACATCTCGCCAGATATATAACCTTAAGCATCTATATATATGTAAAATTTAGAGCTCATTTCTACTCATTTCGCTAGCCATATATATTAACATTTACAACAAAACTTTAAGCTATACTCTTTCCAAGTAAATTTTCTTAAGAAATATATACAGTGATTATTATGTCAGTATTAAATCACCAACTGTAAGATTTAAACAGGAAAAGAGTATTATGACGCAAAATTCGAAAATGCCTACTCAAGCAATTCGTGGTCCTGTGCTTACGTTCAAAGGTGATCCCTTTAATGAGGGTTTAGAAAACACCATGGTGTATGAAGCTGATGCTATTGTGGCATTTGGTGATGGTCATATTACGCATTTTGGCCCAGCTGATAAGATTAAACCGCAATTGCCACCCGATATCAAAATCAAAAATTATGGCTCTGATTCCTTGATTTCAGCAGGCTTTCTAGACAGTCATGTCCATTTTCCACAAACACCGATGATTGCGGCATTTGGTGAGCAATTATTAGATTGGCTGAATAAATATACTTTCCCAACCGAGCGTAAATATGCCGACAAAGCTTTCGCGAGTTCGGTGGCTAAAGTTTTTTTAGATGAGTGTCTAAAAAATGGTATTACCACAAGCTGTGTTTATTGCACGGTATTTCCTCAGTCAGTAGATGCTTTATTTGAAGAGGCTGAAAGGCTCGGTATGCGCATAGCAGCTGGTAAAGTCTTAATGAACCGTAATGCGCCCGATTATTTATTGGATACGACTAAAACTGGTTATGATGACTCCAAAATGCTTATCAATAAATGGCATGGTCGTAATAGATTAATGTATGCCATCACACCTCGCTTTGCGCCTACGAGTACGCCAGATCAGCTTGATTCTGCCGCGGCGCTTTGGAGTGAGTATCCCGATTGTTATATGCAAACGCATGTATCTGAAAATAAGGGAGAAATTGCTTGGGTGAAAGAGCTTTTCCCTGAGCGCAAAGGGTATCTAGATGTTTATGATCATCACAAATTATGTCGCCCTCGCGCTGTTTTTGGTCACGGTATTCATCTTGATGACGATGAAATGCAATGTATGCATCGCACGGGTTCAGCCATTTCGCATTGTCCGACATCTAATTTCTTCTTAGGTAGTGGTTATTTTAACATTCATCGTGCCATGCTAAAAAATAGGCCAGTACGTGTTGGTCTTGGAACCGATTTAGGTGCAGGCACTTCTTTCTCTATATTACAAACGTTAAATGAAGCTTATAAGGCTGCACAGCTCAATAATAATAAGCTCACTGCGGGTCATGCTTATTATTTGGCAACACGCGGTACTGCACATTCTATGTATATCGAAGATAAAGTCGGTAGTATTGCACCAGGCATGGAAGCAGATATGGTTGTGCTCAATATGAAATCCACACCCATTATTGATTATCGCATGCAGTTTGCACAAGATATTCATGAAGCTTTGTTCATTCAAATGATCTTGGGTGATGATAGAGCGGTGCGTGCCACTTATGTAGCAGGAGAATTACGTCATAGTAGAGATGCGTAATAGGCCTATTTTTTATAGATCATCTTCACTCTAATTCAAATGAAAGGTTATGCAATAGAATTCTATTAAGAATGGTTTTCTTCAATAAATAGATATGAATCAGGATAAGTAGGTATTTTTGTAGCCCCAAATTAGGGATGATATCTTTAGACTTAGTCTATAGATATCATCCCTAAAAATTAAAAATTAAAAATTAAAACGCAAATTGGGCTCATAAGGAGAAAAAGGATATCCTTTTTGCGAAGCGAAAATATCAGGCACTTGAAAAGGACTAAAAATAAGTGTTGGACGCACCGGCTTAAAGCGATGTATGAGCGATTCTAATTCTTCTCTTAATTTTGATTTAATCTCAGGTTGAAATAGCAATTTTTCACATAGGTATACAATTAAATGGTTGATTCCTTTTCTTTCTCCAGTATTTGGGTGTAACATGCCAAATAGAATTTCTTTTAATTCAGGTTCTATGTCTATTTTATTGCTTTTTATCCATTCAATAGGGTTGATTAGCGATTTGCTAGATTCATAAGTTTTGCATACTTCATTGATGTATTTGTCAAAATATAAACGAGGGATATCTTTTCCACTGATGTCTATTTGGAAAAACAACATGATTGCCAAAGAAAAATAATCAGAAAATACGGTAAAGCATTGATTAGAATACATTTCTGGGCTCATAAATCCCATTAATTTTGGCCAGTCTAACATAAGAGAGGTGTGTTTGTTGTCCGCAAAATGGCAAAACATAAGATTGGTAAACTTTGCCTGAATGTCCAAATTATCAATAGTTAAGTCAAAATTATCAGCAGTAATATTTCTATATAAAACACCTTTATCATGTAATTCTTGCATCAACAAGCAAATGCGAAGAGAAGCAATCTTTTTTTGTAAGGGCGATAAAGTTTGATTTTTCTGTAGAGATTCGATGAGTTCTCTTGAAGGCATATTGACTAATGAATATACCTTTTGCTTAGGAAAAATAGGTTTTCCGTACTCTTTAGAGGGAATGCGTAAATGGTTAACAGCGTTAAAGTTTTTTTCACGAAACCCAAATGAGTCAGTATTATTTGTTTCTTTCTTAATCGGTTCGATAAAAAAATCTGATTTTGGATAAAGATTTTTTATTTGTATAACGACTTTTTTTCCTTGTTGGGATAATCCTTCTCTAAAAGTCAGATTGCCTTGAACAAGAGGGCGGCAATCTTCTTTTTTTGACAAAGCATACAATACGCCGTCAATAATCACTACAGTATGTTTTCTTAATTGTAACCATTTAACTTTATAAGGTTCAGTTCTACCGCGTTCTATGGGATATTTACTGAGTGTTGTGCCATTAGGTTTACCTTCGAGGGCTTCTTTTGCATCTTCCCAGTCTTCTGGAGACATTTCATAAGTCATATTTTTTCCTAAATTATTTTTTGTGTTTAATTTTCAAGTTTTTCATCAAAGGACAAAGAGTGTTGTCCACAAAGTTGCTTAGAGTATTATTTTTTTTCTTTTTTGGAGCGTGAGGTGAAAAAACAACAGGTTCATAGTGGTAAAGAGGGGAGCAAATTTTTTGTGTATCTAACAATGCATGTTGAACTTGCCATGTTTCTTTATTTTTTACCTGACAATAATAAAAAATAATAAATTCTTTTATTTCAAAAGGTAATTGATTAAAGGGGTTTAAATGGTTTTTATCGAGCAGAAGAGGGCCTAATTTTTTAAATCCATCCATTCGATGTTGAATGACAGCGATTTTAAAGTTCTGATATTCGGCTTCTACTGCGGGTTGTATTCGAATTTCATTCTCTAATTGTTGTTGTGACATCACACTGAATAAAAGATAAACAAGTTCAGTATGCTTTTTTGCAAATGCACAACCAAAAGCAGTTTGATTAAGGGCATTGGTGAGTTCTACATTGGCTTTAGCCTCTAGTAATAAGCTCGCAATTTGGAGGTCTAGCATAAGAGCATTGTTACCAAAAAGCTCATCTTGAACATCGATATCTGCGCCCAATTTAATTAGCAAATGTACTATATTTATGCGTTCTAAATAGACTGCAGACATCAGCACAGTATCGCCAATTTCATCTAGAGCATTTATATTCGCACCAGCATTGATGGAATCTATTGCTAATTCAGTCAAGCCATATTTCACGGCTCTTAATAACATTTTATTAGAATCAACAAGACTCGAATCCATAAAAACACCACTACTACTACACTAATCGACAAAATCATTAGAATGTAGTTTACCAGCAAACTTGATTTGATAGAATCAGATGATAAAAAAATATTAGTTAACTATCTTTTAATTTTGAATGGGTATTAGTGCTAAGATATTGATATCATTTATTTAACTTTAAATAATCTATATTTTAGTTTTTTAGCTAAGGAAGTTGTATGGGTATTCATGTTCTTAACCAATCTTTTATATCAGCGGCAAAAGGGGGTGATTTTTTAAAAATAAAGCAATTATTGAAACAAGGGCTGTCTCCCGACCTAGAAGATGAAAACCATTTTACGGTGCTTATGCATGCCGTGCAAAATGGACATATGCTTGTTGTTCAAATTTTAATAGAAGCAGGAGCATTTCTAAATAAGTGCGATTATTCAGGAAAAGGCCAAACAGCATTGATGTTGGCTATTTCCAAGCTAAATATTCAAATGATTAAGTTATTACTAGACTCAGGTGCTTCAGTTAATTCTATCGATAATGCGGGGAATTCTATTTTAATTTATGCCGTTCATTATAATTGTTTGAATTTAGTAAAAACGTTGATAGAAGAATGGGCTGTAAAAATAAATCATCAAAACAATAATCTGTATACAGCATTTATGATTGCTGTGCGTGATAATTTTCTCGATATCGCAAAATATTTGGCCGAAAAAAATGCGGATATTAATACACGAAATAAGCTTGGTATTTCGCCTTTAATGCATTCTGTCTATGCAGGGCATACACCAATGGTTGAGTTTTTAATTTCATTACCCAGTTTAGAGATAAATCTCAAAAATTTGAAAGGAAATACGGCGCTTATGTTGGCAGCTGTGTATGGTTTTGTTCATATGGTGGCAATCTTAATTAAAGCAAAGGCTTTGATTAATCTACAAAATAATCGTGGTCAAACTGCTTTGGTAGCAGCAGCAGCCAAAGGTCATGATCGTATTTTTAATATGTTACTTAAAGCGGGTGCAGATGAAAATTTAAAAGATATATCAGGAAAAACCGCTGCTGATTATGCTGAAAAACAAACAAATATTGAAGTGATATCATCGACAGAACCTCCAAAGACTATTATATGGTCTCAGGAAATAGCGCAGCCTAAACAAGTAAAGGAACTAAAAAAATTAAACAACAATGATATGAGCAGCAAAGCACGCCCATGAAAAAACCAAAAGTCATTTTAATTCACGGTATATTCAACGTAAAATATTGTTTATATTTTGCTGGTCGATATTTAACAAAACAAGGGTACGATGTGACTTTGCTAGGCTATCCTTCTACCCAATATAACATAGAACAACTGGTAGAATGGCTGCATCCTAAACTTCAACGTATTCTCAATGATAATATTTCTATACCTGTTCATTTTGTATGCCATTCTATGGGAGGCTTGCTTTTAAGAGCTTATTTAGAAAAATATAATATGGCTAATTTAGGCAGAGTGGTGTTTTTGGCCACACCAAATCAAGGCAGTGAATTAGCCGATGTATTAAGTGATTTTATATTATATAAATGGTTGTTTGGTCCGGCAGGGCAACAATTAAAAACCAGTCAAACCCCCTATTTATTTAAAAAGCCAATCGCTTTTGAATTGGGCATTATTATGGGAAATAAGCCCAATTTCAATCTCTCTTGTTTTAAAGGATTGCCTAATGATGGTAATGTGACGGTAGAAAGCAGTAAAGTGCTAGGTATGAAAGATCATCTTATCATACCTAAAAATCATTTAAATATTTTGTTTGATAAAAATACACAATATCAAATAGATTATTTTTTAAAAAATGGTTATTTTTCTAAAATTTAATCTGTTGAAATTGAAGAACTGAAAGCACATACACAACTGATTCCGCCTGATGTTGCACATCCTAGATGACACATAATGTGTGTAAAACTAACGCCATTTTTTTGAAGCAAATAAAACGAAGCCGCTACGCCTATTGTGCCCAATGCGGATACAAATAAATGCGGGTGAACGCCACCAGTTATGAGTTGTAGTGCTTCTTGCTTAATTTGAATCATCTAGGCTTATTCTCTCTTTTAATTCTAATAATTCGTGTAATTGCTTTTAATATAGCTTTGATTTAAATTGCTTACATAATTTGTTGTGTGGTTTTATACAAGAAATTAAACAAACTAACAAGTAAGTTTTAAATAAAATACAGGACAGTAGTATGCCAAGAGATAAAGACATTAACAATAAAAGCCACATAGGTAAATTAGCTTATAATTATCCTAGTGGCCGTACTTTTACTGATAATCGAAGCCAACAAGAGCGTTTAGTCAAACTGCTTCAGCAACAAGAAAAAAAGAGAAAGAAACAAGAAGATCGTTTTAGAGCACAGCAAGAAGCACAGCAACAAAGAGCACAAGAAGAAGCTCGGAGAGCTGCGGCCAGGCAGGAAGAAATATTTGGTAGAAGATGGGATAGAGGACCAGATGTTTTTGCTCCAAATTTTAATAGACATCAAGAACAAAACAACAGGCCTTTTGTAGAAAGAGATAATCCTGCAGATCAAGACAATCATTTAAATCGCGAGCGTTTTAGATTTTAAACGCGATTATTTTCCTACCCATGTATACAGATAATACGGGGTAGGAAACCAAAAAAACTAACGGATAAGCTGTAAATACAGGATAGTAGCATGCCAGGAACTAAAAGCAGTCACAATCAAAACCACCATAGCAAATCATCAAATCATTATGCACATGGCCGCAGTTTTACAGATAATCGCGTTCAGCAGGAGCACTTAGCAAAACTACTGTTGAAAAAAGAAAAAGAGAAAAACAGAAATGATGATTATTTTCGTGCACAACGAGATGCACAACATAGAGCACAAGAAACTGCACGACAAAAAGCAGTACAAAGAGCAGAACATGAAGCAGAATTGAGTAGAGCATCGAGCAGAGTAGTTTTAATATTAGAGAAGCGCTCAGATGGCTTATACTTCACGTCTCCACTGATGCCAGAGCTAGCTGTTGAATCAAACCTAGATAATTTTTTTAATCCAGGTCGTCCTAAAATTTGAAGTGTCCGCAGGGTTGTAAAAAAGTGTTAGTTATTTTGTACAATCTAGTATTTTAGTTTTTTAAGCGACCTAGCTCTCCGCCAGATGTAGTATGAATTTCAGATAAAGTTAACTTTCTTTTTTATACGCAAGTTAACAAAGCGTTTAAAGTTAATCTGATAACATTTTAATAGATATTTCATTAGGATGACATATTTTTATCCAAGCCATATAATTTTAGGGTCTCAGCGGATATTTATTATCACCTGCACTAATGGAATAGAGCTATGAAAACTGACAAAAATATATCTTCCCATTTTTCTTTTAGTAACCTATTTAAAGTGAGCTTGGCGGCTGGTTTTGGGCTGTTTGGTGGAGCTCAATTGATTTCTGGATATTGGGTTTTGGGTTTAATGTCATTAGGGTTAGGAGCCGTGTTTGCCAAAGACAGTTTAGAGTTATTTAAACAACATTATACTAAACCAAATCCACAAACAGTATTGCCGAATCAAAACAAAAACAGCGATCTTAGCGATGATTCAACTAAAAAAGATGACAAAAAACAAAAAAATCAGTCAGAACCTAGGCATAAGCCGGTGCCTACGTTAAACTTAGCTGCTGCGACAGGAGCTGTTCACTATACACCTTTAGCGACAGCAGAGAGTGGTGGATCTACGCCGGGTTCAGCTGGGTTATCAAGAAAAAAGAAAAATCGTTTTTCTCAACGACCAACGCCAAAAGAGATAGAAACGGTGCGTGCAATGACAGAAGAAGAAGTCGATGAACTTGCTTCACGGCCTAGCCCTAAACAGACCGAAAGAAAGCAAACAATAAATAAAAAATAAGGTAACCTTAATGGCACTATCTTAAGAAGCTTAGCATCACTTATTAGTCGTCATACCAGCGAAAGCTGGTATCCAGAATAAAGAATAAAGAATAAAACGGAAAGATATTATTTTTTCCTGGATGCCAGCTTGCGCTGGCATGACACTTTTGAGCCCTTTAAGAGAATGATAAATAATAAAGAGCAATTAAATTTATGAATATACAAGAAGCAGTTAAAGAATTTTCTACCATCAAAGATTTTGTGCGATGGGGATATAGCTTATTTAATGAACACGACTTATGTTACGGTCATGGCACTGATAACAGTTGGGATGAAATCATGCATTTGGTTTATGCCTCATTGCATTTTTCACTTGATTCAGATCAAGATTTGCTCGATGCAAAATTATTACCAGCAGAAAAAACATTAATTGCAGAACGCATTCAACTCAGAATAGAAAAACGTATTCCAGTTTCTTATTTAACCAATGAAGCCTGGTTTTGTGGTTTGAGTTTCTATGTAGATGAACGAGTGATTATTCCCAGATCGCCTATTGCAGAACTCATAGAAGCAGAATTTAGCCCTTGGGTAGATGCCGGTAAAGTCACCAAAATATTAGATTTATGTACCGGAAGTGGGTGTATTGCCATTGCTTGTAGTGTGAATTTCCCTCATGCACAAGTCGATGCAGTCGATATTAGCGAAGACGCACTTGCCGTGGCTAAAAAAAATGTCGAGCAATATGGTTTAGAAGAAGAAGTGAATTTAATTCAATCTGATTTATTTAAAAACTTGCCACGTCAGCGATACGATATTATTGTTTCCAACCCACCTTATGTGCCAGAAAGCGTTTATAGCGCACTACCAGATGAATATAGCCATGAGCCTAGTTTAGCACTTAAAGCAGGTCAAGATGGTTTAGCGGCAGTCGATCAAATTTTAAAACAAGCGGGCGATTATTTAAGTCCTAATGGTGTCTTAATTGTCGAAGTGGGTGAGTTACAAGCCATGGTAGAACAAGCTTATCCTCATATTCCTTTTACTTGGTTACAGTTTGAGCATGGTGAAGATGGCGTATTTTTGCTGACCGCTCAAGAACTGAACGATTGTATGAAATAATATTAAAGATGAGTGTGGGCAGCCATTTCGGTCAACGGTTTAGGTTAACGACTTGTGGTGAAAGCCATGGAGACGTTATTGCTGCTATTGTAGAAGGCTGTCCTGCCAATTTAATGTTATCAGAGCAAGATATTCAACCCGATTTAGATAGGCGCAAACCAGGCACGAGTCAATTTGTTTCTCAACGTAAAGAACCTGATTTCATTCAAATTAAATCGGGTGTATTTGAAGGCAAAACCACTGGCGCCCCTATTTTGCTCGAAGTGGCTAATATCAATGCCAAACCTAAAGATTATGATGACATTAAAACATTATTTAGGCCTGGGCATGCAGATTACACCGTTTTTCATAAATATGGTCATCGTGATTGGCGAGGTGGGGGTAGATTATCGGCTCGTGAAACGGTCGCCAGAGTGGCAGCAGGTGCGATTGCGCGTAAATTATTGCACCAGTTGGCAGGTGTATGTGTACAAGGTTACGTAGAACAAATAGGCGAAATAAAAGCGACTCAAGATAAACCTGTTGATTTTGAACAGGTAAATAACAATGCCTTTTTTTTCTCCGACCAAGCTAAAATCAGCGATTTAGAAGCTTATTTGCATCATTTACGAAAATCAGGTGATTCTGTTGGTGCAAAAGTGCGAATTGTGGCACAAAATGTTCCCATTGGATTAGGCGAGCCAGTTTTTGACAAACTCGACGCCGATTTCGCTAAAGCCTTAATGAGTATTCCCGCTGTCAAGGCAGTTGAAATAGGGGATGGTGTTGAGGTAGTCACACAAAGAGGCTCTGAACATAGAGATGAAATCACCTCAGATGGTTTTTTATCTAATCATGCTGGTGGCATATTAGGTGGTATTTCTACTGGGCAAAATATAAGTATGGCGATGAGTTTAAAGCCTACCTCGAGTATTATTTTGCCAGCACAAACAGTAGATATTCACAATCAATCGGCTAACATTGTGACCAAAGGTCGTCATGATCCCTGTGTGGGCATACGAGCAGTCCCTATTGCAGAAGCCATGGTGTTATTAGTACTGGCCGATCATTATTTACGAAGCAGTACCCAAACCCTATTTAATTTTTCACAAATGAAAAAAGAGGCCTAAAAAATGACATTATTTTTACAATTAGTTGCAGCGGGTCTTTGTTTATTTTTTATTTGGCGCATATTTCAATCGATTAAGAGTCAGCCTGAGGCTTTTAGCAAAGAAAAAATGGGCAAAAGTTTTTATACCATTGGGTGGTTGGCACTAGGATTAATTGCCGCAGTTGCCATTATGGTCATGTTTGTTAGATAAAAAAGTAGAGAGAAGTTTTATGGCAGTATACGATATCGCAGTATTAGGCGCGACAGGTGAAGTAGGACAAGCTATTTTATCTATTTTAGAAAGTAGAAAATTTCCAGTTGGGAAACTATATCCTCTTGCGAGCAGCCGTTCGGCAGGTGAGCCTATTATGTTTAATAACAGGCCAGTTTTAGTAGAAGATGCTGAAGGCTTCGATTTTTCAAAAGTGAAAATCGCGTTTTTTTCTGCCGGTGGTGAGATATCTAAAAAATATGTTCCAATTGCCACACAAGCCGGTTGTATCGTCATCGATAACACCTCGCAATTTAGATACGACTCAGACGTGCCTTTAGTCATAACCGAAGTGAATCCTGAGCGTATAGCCGATTATAAAAACAGAAATTTAATTGCAAATCCGAATTGTTCTACCATGCAAATGTTGGTTGCGCTTAAGCCTATTTACGATGCAGTAGGTATTACCCGCATTAATGTTGCTACTTATCAATCTGTTTCTGGCACAGGTAAAGAGGCTATTCTTGAGCTTGCCAAACAAACAGGTGAATTAATTAATGGCCGTAGCATTAAATCAACCGTTTATCCCATGCAAATTGCTTTCAATGTGATACCGCATATTGATGATTTTCAAGACAATGGTTACACCAAAGAAGAAATGAAAATGCACTGGGAAACGCAAAAAATTTTCGAAGACAGTGAAATCAGCGTGAATGCCACAACCGTGAGAGTGCCCGTATTTTATGGTCATAGCGAAGCGGTGCATATTGAAACAAGAGAAAAAATTTCAGCTGCTAAGGCGCGAGAATTATTAAGCAAAGCACCTGGTGTCACAATTAAAGATAATCACAAACCTAAAGGTTATCCTACTCCTGTAACAGACGCGAGCGGAAAAGATGCAGTATTTGTAGGACGCATTAGAGAAGATTTTTCTCATCCTAATGGCTTAAATCTTTGGATAGTATCAGATAATATTCGTAAGGGAGCTGCCCTTAATGCGGTTCAAATAGCAGAAGAATTAGTCAAATTAGGGGTGTAGGACCCCTTTTTGATATATTATAATTTTAAGGGTTTAGACAATCTCATTACTCAGGGATGGAGTTAGTAAGTGTTCAAAAATGCAATAGTTAATCAAAAAACTAACTTTATATCAGGATTCGTCGCAGCTGCATTGCTTTTGATTAATCCATTAATCGTTCATGCACTTGGATTGGGCAGCGCTCGAATCATATCAAAATTAAATGAACCGCTTAATATCGAAGTTGAGTTATTAACCAATAACTCAAAAGAACTGCAAGGTATTTTACCTAATTTAGCAAGCCCTCAAGATTTTGAAGAAGCTGGTATAGATAGAGCAAACTTTCTAAATACAGTTGAATTTAAAGTAGAACAGCAAGCTGGTAAACCTATTATTCGTCTTACTACGAAAGATCCCGTTAAAGAACCCGTTGTGAATGTATTGGTAGAATTAAATTCTACTCAAGGCCGCCTATTAAAAGACTACACTGTGCTGCTCGATCCACCTGAATTGACCAAAAACACCAAACCATCCAATCCAATCAAAAATGAGCAAAAGAAGGCAATTCAGCAAGCCGACAATAATGACAATCAAATTTTTGATGCTTTTAATCAACGATTGGCCAGTACACCCGCTTCAACCAGATCAACGTTCCAACAAGATACAAAACAGCAAGAGTTAAACCAAGCTTTACAGGCACGCTTAGGCAAAATAGAAAAACAACTTAGTGAACTTGAAGCAGAAAAAACACTGACAGAACAAGCTAAGCATTCATTAGAAGAAGAAAATAACAATCTTCATGATTTAGTCGAATCAAAACAAAAAGAAATAACACAACTCAAAGAAAAACAACAAGTAGCAGATAATCAGCCTGTTACGCCTTTACCTTCTGAAACAGCGCCTAAAACCATACAGCAAAGATCGGAATTATCTCATTTTGCGAAAACACAGATATTGGCACCAACAGAAGAAAATCTTCAAAATACGATGCCATCAAGTTCTGCACCTTGGTTATTGTTAGGGTTAATTTTGACGATTATGTTGTCAGCAGTAATAGGTCTAAGAGAGTTTTTAAAGAGAAAAGAAATTAGTTTGCCTTTTGAGGTTAATTTGCCTGCTTTCTCATTTGATTTAAAAGAAAATACCAGCGTAAAACGTGCAGATAATTCATCATCTGTCTTTAAAAATAATCAACAAGTAAATCAACAAGCGTTTCAAAACGCCATTTCTCTGATTAAAGCTGCGGAAGAAGAGCAAAAAATTCAAACACCAAAACAAATAAAGCCTATTGCAGCTTCAGTGTCAGAGCAACAATCTGCTGAACCTGTTAACTTGCCAACCATAGAAGACGCAGAGATTTATATTACCTTTAGCAAATTTAAAATGGCCGAAGATATTTTAGTAAAAATACTCGATTATCAAGTTGATAATATTAAGGCTAGATTAAAGCTAATTGATTTATTTTTAGCTCAAAACAAGATAAACGAAGCAAAAGAGCAATTTAATTTCTTGCCAGCAAATTTTGCTACGCACTATGCAAAAGAATACCAAACATATCAAGAACGCTTGAATGGTACTAAACCAGAACCAGCTTCTGATGTGTCACATACTGTACCTGCACAACCTGAGAGCAATACTACTCTCGAATCTATATCAACACCTGGATTAACTCAGCAACCTGTTCCTCAAGAATCACTTGCTGCACCAACTACTGATAAACCCCATGCAATAGAACTTGATCCCACCATTTATCAAACAAAACTCGATTTTGCTAAAGTATACATCGATATGAATGACATGGAATCTGCCAGAGATTTATTAAACGAAGTCATACAATCGAATTTTGATAATTTGAAGGCAGAAGCGCAAGAATTGCTGGAAAAGACGAAAAAATAAATCCCCCCGCCATCTTTCAGATGTCGGCCCCCTTTGGCATCAAAGGGGGCGAAATCGCAGAACATACTAACAATTTTATTTTTACTAAATAAAAAATATAATTCAAACTTACTACGTTTTACCATAAAAAAAAGGCTTAGTCCCCTTTGATGCCAAAGGGGATCGTCTCGGCGTAGCTTTAGCGAAGCCGGACGAGGGGATTTATCTAAAATTTCTCGCTTTCTTCCCGATACACTATTAATGACTTACAAAACTTCAATTTGTACAGTAAGACCTACTAGCATACTTGGCCAAGGGTACAGCGACCCTCTGTACAATGCAGAAGGTTTTCTAAGCATGCTTAAATAAGTCTAAGGCTTGATAGATGTAGGCGTATTTTATTATCTATCATGTAGCTACAACTAACACCTGGAGTAATAGGGTATGAGTACAGCAGACAGACAAGTCATTGCGAAAGTCAAAAGCCTCGAAGGAGAGGTGATTGCCATTAGCCCTGATGGCAGCAAGCGGGTACTCATGGCAGGTGATTTAATCTATTCAGATGAAGTGATTGACACCTCGAAAGGTAAGGTGTTTTTAGCTCAAGATGGCGACGTGGTATTACAAACAGATATTGCCGCCATTCTAGGTCAAGAAGAATTATCCCCAGAAGAAAAAGCCAAAATAGAAAAAATCTTAAAAGATCTGGAAGGCGATGAAAAAGATGCATTAGCGAAGGTAAAAGCAGCGCAAGATCAATTAGCTGCATTAGGTACAGGTGAACAAGGCCAAGACATGCATGAGCCACCTGCCTACAACTTTTATAAGGGAGCCACCGGCGATGTAGAAGGTCATGCGCAGGTATTTATTAGTTTTGAACGTCCCGGTTTAACAGAGCCTACTTTTTTTAGAGATGATACGCCTGAAATATTTATTCCTCCTGTCGAAGTGATTAACCCTATAGAATTAAGGGCTACCACTTTAAATCAATTAGCCAATCCTACTGATGCTAACACGGTAGGTGATTATTTTGGCATATTGGGTCAACATAATAATATAGTGAGCCAAGATTTAAGCGCTGCATTTGATACGCTCATGCATTCTCATCCTGATGCTGTTTTTGCCGTGACAGTAACCGGTAATATTGCTGATTATATGGCATCACCCTTAGAATTTCCTGTGCCTATTATTTTACCATATGGTTTGGGTGTACAACCTTGGAAAGTGGTCACAGGCGATGCACCTAATACTATTTCTTATTTATATCGAAAGGAAGATTTAAATTTATTACCAGCACAAGACAGCAAACAAGATTTAATTGATGCTGCAGATAAGCACATTCAAAGTATTGCTGACGTTAAAAATGTGGTTGAACAACAAATTTCGGGCATATCTAATTTATCGTTAGATCAATTTGAAATAAAAGCAAATTTAAACGCCAGTTTTGCAGTGTATGATAATTTAAAAAATCAGCTACAACTCGATATAAACCAATTAAACGCTCAAAAAACGGTAGCCGATGCTAATTTGGCTACATGGGAAAGCACTGTCCATAATTTTGGCATACCATTAGGTAATATCACCAACGCAGCCGCTATCACCTCATTAGAAGCATCATGGAAGATATTGGGCGGCACGCCCGAAACGATACCTTCAGTATTAGAGGGATTATATGCTGAAAAAGCAGTTTTTGAACAAAGCATTAATCATTTAGACACACAAATTATAGCCGATCAACATTTATTAGATGGTATTATACAAGATGTTATTACGCCTTTATTGCTGCTTAGTAATTTTATTCCTAGCAGTGATGCAGACTATAAACAAGCTTTAGTTCAAGCGAGTCAAACTTTAGATAATGAAGGCACTTTGGCTCAAGGGTACAAAAATGCCTTAATCAATGCTTTGGATAATTTTGATTTAGTATTGAGAACGGGTTTAGCAAGTGATAGCGATTTTGCATTTAAATCGCAAGTGTTGCTGGTCGATAGCTTAAGTGCTCTTAATCCTGTTATTGTAGGCGATTTATTCGATCAAAATGGAGGTTTGGTCAACGTCGATGCTTTGGCGAGTGGCTTAAAAGTAGAGCTAAATGGCGATTTATCGCACGATCAAACTGTTTCTATTTCAAGTCAATTTGATGCCATTAATACCAAACTCACTTTGCATTTAGATTTGAAATTTGCCAACCCTTCAGCAGATGAAAATATTCACATAGAAATACCCGGCGTGCCAGGATTAAACTGGAACTTAACTAACGTTCCTGCCAATAGTTGGGTGTTACATGCTGATAATAGCCTGACATTAGATTTGCCTTCTACTTCGCCTTTATATTCTTCAAGAGCAGGTTTAATCGATACGTTAGAATTAAGTTTTCCTACCTCTCTACTTAAAAATGTCGACTTAAATAGCTTTACTTATAAAGTGTTAATTAATAGCCAAGTGGTGCCAGTAGGTGATAATGAAATTGATTTAAGCAACAATACTTTAGATCAATCCTTTAATTTTACCATCGATGGAAAATTGCCGGGCAGAGGCATATACTTTGTCGAAAGTGAAAGTCAAGCAGATGCTTTAGCACATATCGAAAAACATGCTTCGGTCGACATCAAGCCGTTATTAGATAACATATCTCTTTATCTTAATGTATTAAGTGGTGCTGCTGAAACCAACTTTTTAAACAACACCAAAATCGAATTTAGATTTTTCAATGTAGACCCACTTGAACCACCTAAAGTATTATTTAACGATGGTGTGCCACATTCTTATGATTTTGTTAAATCAGGAGATAGCTGGATATTAACAGGCCAAGCCCTAAAAGATTATATCGATGCTTGGAATGCCGCAGCACCTGGTGACAAAGCCTATTATGAAAACCCTGTTATTATCGCAGCCCCTTATGGCGCTGAAGATATGCTTGTTAAAGTATCAGGCTTAATTAATGGTGCCAACGAAGTGGTCGTACAGGATTTAGTGCCATTAGTGGTTGACGCGGTTGCACAAAAAATCACAGCCGATGATGTTGATTTAAGTAATGTTTTATTTAATGTCGATTTTACTAAATTTAATTTAAAAGTGAATATTACTGCTCCCGATGGTGACGGTTCAGAGGCACGTTTAGTAGATATTGATTTAACCCATGTGTTTAACTATACAGCAGATGTACCAGCTGGCTTTAACCCAAATTGGACCGTATTCAGTAATAACGGGGTATGGACAATCGATACCGTTTCTATACCAGGAGAAGTGCATCTTAAAGGCAATATACAGGGCATGGTAGGAAATTCAATTTCTTCTGAGCTTACTTTAGGATTCAGTACAGCGACTTTAGAATATTTGCCCAAAAATGGTAGTGGTAATTATGAAATTGTGATTGGGGGTCCTGCATTCGATGTGCCTGGAACCAACTCAGCTGGCGTAATATCTAAAGAAATTTTAGACAGCCAGCAAAAAGATTTTAATTTAACTGACGACCAAGCTGGCCCAGTTTATTTAGCAGCCGGAACAACAGTAGAAGTGCCTGCCTCTATTGTTATTCGTAGAGAAGCACAAGTAGACGTGCCCAATTTAAACCCATCGCTAGATTCTTATAGTATTAATATCGCTAAAGCATTAGTGGATATTTATGCCGGCTTAGATGATGATGGTAAGACGATGGTTAACAGTGGCACTTATGCGCCTGGAAACACAACCGTAGATGCCTTGGTTAATAATACCAAAATCTTGTTCTTAGAAAATGGTACAGAAAATCCACAATTTACTTTAGATGGCAATAATTTATTTAATAAATTACATGATTATGTGACCGCAGCACCTGCCGATCAAACTGCCATCGGAAAAATATTGTATTATATC
>CAYSTH010000004.1:0-38137 GCA_964433995.1 uncultured Francisellaceae bacterium
AACTTCGATTGGCTAGGTTACCATTATAATTTTTACCCAATTGATACCCATGCAAGTGTATCTACACCCAGTTCACATCGAGATTTTATTAATTTTTCTTGTTCATTGGGAACTGAATTTCAATATCAGTGGAGTCCTTATCTATCCAGTACACTCAATTTATCGACCTCATTGCCTTCTTTTCATTTAAGAATCAGTGAAGCAAAATTCACTCAGCGATTTCATATCTTTGATCGTCATTTAAGCAAATTAACGCCTTATGTGGGTATGAGTTATTTCAAGATAGATTTGCAAGATAATCAAGGACTGGCCAACCATTTACGTTTTTCCGCTAAACCTTATTTTTTTACAGGTATAGAATTTCTGCTGATTTAAACAGTCTTTATTTTCTAACCTATTTCAGGTTAAGATGGATTTAGTAGTGAAGTTATAGGAGCAGCAGTTAGATGAGCTCAAGAATTATCGCAGCGCTATTAAATCAAGACTGGGATTTGGCCAAAAATTTAATTAATACTGCCAGTATATTAGAAGTCATGGCTACCACAGAAACTGGGCTAACCGCTTTACATCTCACTATTCAATTTAATCAATTGGCCTTATCACGCGCCTTATTGATACGCGGCGCAAAAATTAATGCACTTACTCAAGATATGTTCTGCCAACAAATGACACCCTTACACTTTTCGGCCTTGCTAGGGCATCATCATTGTGCTCAATTATTATTCTCTTGGGGAGCAGATACCTCCATCAAAAACAGTCAGGGAAAAACTGCTTATGATTTAGCTGTGCAAGCGGGTCATTCTCATTTGGCACAATCACTTAAACCTACGGTTATCGATCCAAGGTTGTCTTCTGTTTTAGAATTAGCTAAAGTACAACGAACAAATAACCCTTTTATTCGTGAAATGGTTTCAACTAAATTACTAGAACTAGAAAACAGTACCCCTGAATCTAAAAAAGCAGTAAAAATATTGAATCAAAAAAGCGTTCAAAATAAATCCCATGTTCAACAAGGCAATGTCATTGCCTTTCCTAAAGTGTCATCAAACAATTTCAGATTAAAATAATCAGTTGAAACATAAGGCGCTAAACTTATTGAAATATGTTTATATAACTCAATTTTATTTTCACCTGAGAAAGAAAAATATTTCTCCCCAACAATAAATTCTGCCACATAAATTTGAAGATGTGGCAAATATTCTAAGTCACCAGTCAGATTTTTAAATTGTACTTTCATAACCTAATCCAGATGCATTAAATATTTTTTAACCCCTTGTTCAACCGTATTGAATGCTTGGGTATAGCCTGCTTTTCTCAATAAAGTAATGTCTGCCTGCGTAAAACTTTGATAATGTCCTTTAAGGTGTTCAGGAAAAGGAATATAGCTCAAATTCCCTTTTTGATAATGTGCAATAACAGCATGGGCCACATCGTTAAATGTTTGGCTGTTCCCTGTACCTGCATTAAAAATACCGCTCACATGAGGATTTGCCATCATAAACAAATTAATATTAGCGATATCTTCTACATAAACAAAATCTCTGCGCTGTTCACCATTTTGATAACCATCACACCCTTCAAAAAGTTTAATTTCACCTTTTTCTTTGAGTTGATTTGACAAATGATAAGCAACAGATGCCATACTGCCTTTATGCTCTTCATTTGGGCCATATACATTAAAATAACGCAACCCTACTATTTGGCTGTTCACATTTTTTAATTTTCTAACGTATTGATCAAATAACAACTTCGAATAACCATAAACGTTTAAGGGTATTTCATTTTCTGGTGATTCATTAAAAACTTTACTATTACCGTATACTGCCGCTGATGAGGCATATATGAATTGAATATTATGCGCAATAGCGTAATCAAGTAATATTTTAGAATAGGTAAAATTATTCTCCATCATATATTTGCCATTCCATTCAGTTGTCGTGGAACAAGCCCCTTGATGAAAAATAACTTCTATTTTGTCTTTTAAAAAATAACTAGGATCTGCAATAATCTGACTTAAAAATTCATCTTTATCATAATAATCTTGAATCTGACAATCTGCCAAATTTTTAAACTTGATTCCCTCAGTTAAATCATCTACCGCGATGATATCTGTTCGTCCCGTTTTATTTAATGCTCTAACAAGATTTGAGCCAATAAATCCAAATGCGCCTGTTACTATAATCATGATGAAACCTTATTTTGTATTTTGTTTATACTATTCGTTGTGGAATATCCATCTACAAAATCGAGGATTTTAACCTCACCACCTTCTTTCAAAACAATATCTGCTCCCACGACATCTTGAATTTTATAATCGCCCCCTTTGACCAATACATTTGGTAACAACAAAGAGATTAATCTTTCTGGTGTATCTTCAGAAAAAGGCACAACCCAATCTACCGATTTTAATCCTAATAATACTTTCAATCGAGATTCTGTGGAGTGTATTGGTCTAGTTGGTCCTTTTAGGCGTTTAATCGATTCGTCTGTATTCACAGCAACTAACAAATAATGCCCTAGCTTTTTTGCTTGCTCAAGATAACGAATGTGTCCTGGATGTAATAAATCAAAACATCCATTTGTCATAACAACTCTTTTTCCTTGTTGTTTTGCCATTTGAATTTTTGTTAAAGCTTCTTCTTCTGTCAGCACATTATCTTCTAATTCTGTATTTTCATTTTGTTGCCATAATTTTTCTAATTCATCACGTTCAATTGCTGATGTGCCTAATTTTCCTACCACCGCGCCTGCTGCCATGTTTGCTAGCTTAACAGAGTCTTCCCAAGTATACCCATTTGCCAATGTTGCCCCTAATGTAGCAATCACGGTATCACCGGCACCGGTAATATCAAAAATTTCTCTAGCATGAGTAGGGATGTGTAACACTTTACGCTCCTCTGATTGCAAGAGCGTCATTCCTTGAGCACCTCTTGTGATCAATAGGTTTTTTATGCCAATTTTTTTAATTAAATGAAAGCCTTGCTCTTCAAAATCTTGATCGGTTAAACATTTTTTACCTATCATTTGCTCAAATTCACTGCGATTAGGGGTGAGACAATCAGCTTGTTTATATACTTCTAAATTATATCGTTTAGGATCGACTATCACTATTTTACCTAGCTTTTTAGCTTGCTCGATAAAATAAGCCATATTATCTAATGCACCTTTATTATAATCTGACAAAATAATCACTTGTGCTTTTTCTATTTGACGCAGAAAAGCTTCCATTAAGTTTATTTCTGCCGATTTTTCTTCAAAATCTAACCGAAGTAATTGTTGCTGACGCCCAATAACGCGAAGTTTGGTTATCGTTGGAGCATTAATTTGTTGACAGTCTAAATTTATTTTACTGTTCTGAGCTAATCCAGATAAAATTTTAGCGTTTTCATCGAAACCTACCGCGCCAATTAAAGTGACGTGAGCACCCAGTGACGCAATATTTTTAGCAACGTTTGCAGCGCCTCCCAATCGGCTTTCAATTTGTTTAATGTTCACAACAGGCACCGGTGCCTCCGGTGAAATGCGTGAAGTATCGCCGTACCAATATTGATCTAGCATGACATCGCCAACAACCAATACATTGACATTGTTAAAATTTAATTTCATAGTGCATACTCATTTTTTAAATTTTGATAAAAATAGTGATATACGGCAGAATTATTTTTTTTCAAAAAAACAATGTTTTCTAAAAATTTATTTATTTCTCGTTTATAAAAAGCAGGATTGGCCCTAGAATCGTGCTTCATTGCATCTAAATCGATTAAATAAAGTTTAGCTTTTTCACTCACCATTATATTGCTTAAGTTTAAATCACGATGCCTAATACCTAAGTTATTTAATGTTTTTATTAAGGCAATGATTTTATCGGCTACTTCTTTCCATTTTGTTGTATCGGTCATCTGCTCAAAATAAGCAGTAGCTTGAATGCCTTCAATTTTAGACATATACAAATAGCTCGCAACGCATATTCCCCAACTTTTCTTTTTGACTAATATCATTGGTATAAAAGTATTAATACCATGTTGAGTGAGCAGATGAGCGTATTTCCAATTTCTTTCTACTCGAGATAAATGAAAAATTCGACGTAACACAGTAAATATGTTTTTTGCGTTAATACGTTTAATGATCATATTTTTCTGATCCACTACTGCTTCTACAACTGTGGTCGCTAAATCATCTTTAATTATTTTTTGATTAAAAAAATAATCGCTGTCTTGAGCAATACATTGCCTAACATGATCTTTTTCCAAAAATGTAACGTAAGGGTTAAATTTTATGTTGATTGTTTTAACCATGATACTGCTCTAAACCACTCTTGGCCTTAATGACGGTAGAAGAAATAATTTGTTCAAGTTTTTCATAATTTTGAGATAAACTGTCTCTCGATTGTTCAGCGTGCCAAAGATGTATCACCGGTGCATAAAAACGTGCTTCTTTACGCTTAACATTTTTTCTTAATAATCTCAACACCAAATCTGAATCTTCAAACCCCCATCCGGTAAAACTTTCATCAAAACCATTTACGGCTAATAAATCTTGCTTCCAAACCGCTAAATTGCACGTTTTAGCCCCTTGCCATTTTTGCTGATTAAACCAGTTAAGTATTGATACTAATAACCAAGACTGAATACAAGGTAGAAGCCGATTAATTTTATTTTGTCTTTGTGCTTTAAACCATTTAAGAAAATGCCATTCATGTAGCTTAATTTGATTGCTCGGTTGTAATAACGCTTGCGTGAATTTTTGAGTTAATAAAACTCTGTTACCAGCAACAAAACAGTTTTTTTGTTTTAAAGCTACATGATGGTGAATGAAATTTTTAGCAATAATACAATCGCCATCTATAAAAATAATATATTCACCCGCTGCTTGTGTAATGGCTTTATTTCTAATTTTCGCTGCTTGAAAACCATTGTCTTCTTGCCATACATGATGCAATGGACAAGAAAAAATCCTGCTCATATTCTCTATCATTATTTTTGTTTCTTGACCAGAACCATCATCTGCAACAATCACTTCCATATTTGGAACGACTTGTGCGGCCAATGCTTCTAAAACTAATTTAAGCGCTTCAGGCCAATTGTAAGTGGTGACGATGATAGACAACATTATCTGCATGAGATTTACCTAAAAACATACTTAAAATGATTACAATAAACATTCCTTCGGAAAAATCCATTAACCAAGAATTGGCGGCACATCCTATTAAAAAAGCAACCCATATCCCGCCAATCATCACTCGCTCAGACGGTGGCAAGTTAAAAATTTGACGAAACACTGTTATAATTAAATAAAAAAACCATATTAATCCCAAAGTGCCAAACTCTACCCACACTCTTAAATATTCGTTATGAGGGTTGCTCGTTTGCAAATTCTTCTCTGGCACAACACTTTGATAGGCTTGTTTATAACTGCCTACGCCCCATCCAAACCAAGGTTTTTCTTGAATTAAAACCTTGCTTGCTTCTATAAATTTAAATCGAGCACCAATTGAGGAAGTCGTAATATCTTGTTTGACTGCGAACATTTCTATATCTTTGGGTATTTGAACGATTCTTTCATGTAGTTTTAAAGAAAACTGTTGTGATACAAAAATAACTGCCAATAACAATCCAGAAACGACTAATACACCCCGTATTTTGGCCATATGCCAAAAATAATACGTCGCCAATACTGAAAAAATGATATAGCCTATGCGACCTTCGCTTAAAAATAGTATATTTGTGGTTAATAAGATAAGACTAATCCAATAGATAATCTGTTTAGGCTTAACGCTTAAAGCATCTATTATAAAATAAACCGCTATACTCATATAAAAACTAGTTTTAATATGGTTTTTAAAAACGGCGGCTTCAGTCAACCCTTGTTTATGTGGCAACAAATGAAAAAAATATTTTAAATAAGATAACACTACCGTTAAGATCATAGCCCAAATAAAGGCTTGTATACACTTATTTTTTAATTCTTCTGATGATTGCTGTAAAAAATAATAAATAAAGACACCGATAGCACACAAACGTAAGCTATCTTTTATGCCATTGTATATCTCTTTTGTTTCACCTTGTGTATAGAATAAACTAGCCATTGCCCCGAGCATCAATATAACAAATGCTCTCGCCACTGGATGCTGCCAAAATAAATTCATTTTTTTAGCATAATCACCTGTGGCTAACCATAGTAAAACCACTGATAATAAACAAACCGTGGTGCCAAATGTACTAATCGGTACCATAAAACACAATAATGGCAACAAAATAAAACTCATTTTTTCAGAAAAATTGGTCGTTTTCATGATCATATTAATAAGTTTTTCATCACTATTTCAGGGTTAATGATTTGATAACAAGGTGGGTGTGCCTGATTTTGCTGATTATCAGCATAAATACATTCTCGTTTTAAACAGGGTGTACACGAATAGGCTTTAGCATTTAGTTGATTAACAGCAAGATGAATCTGGTTCAATCCTACCGTACCGGTTCGATTCGGATCAGTTGCCCCATATAAATTAATGGTTTTGGTGCCCAATGCCGCTGATAAATGTCCTAATCCTGTGTCTACTGCAATCACATATTCAGCTTGAGCCAAAAAGTAACCCAATTCGATAATACTTAATTTAGGTAAGACTTGAACATGAGAATGTGACGAGGCAAGGCGATTTGCTCTCGCCAATTCGTCAGCAGAACCCCAAGGAAGCAAAAGAGTGAGATCTGGTCTTTTTAAAAATATCAACCGAATAAGTTCCTGCCAATATGATTCTGGCCAATGCTTAGTCTGCCAAGTCGTGCCATGCAATAACACCAAGAACGGCGTAGGTATATCAACAACGGACGGTCGACTTAATTTATCCCTAGATATGCCATAATCTATTTTTTCAGATAAAGGATAGCCAAATATATCCGAAAACAATTGCTTGAGCCTCATCACAGCATGAAGTGACCAGGGAATATGATATCCTTGATGATAGCATTTGCTTGCAAATGGCTCCCTGCAGGAATATTTATCTAAACCAACGATTCTTTTTCCCTTAAGACATTTTGCCAATAAGGCACTTTTTATTAATCCTTGTGCATCTATGATTAAATCGTACTTTTGAGATCTGATTTCTTTTATCACCCTGGGTATTTCGGTGAAAAATAATTTTCGATTTTTTTTGGCTGCTCTTAAAGGAAAGCTATAAACTTTTTGTACACCAGGATGCCATTTGACTATTTCTCTAAAAGCAGGTTCAACCACCCAATCTATCGTTAACTGTGGAAAATAAGCCAAACATTCTGTTAAGGCGGGGAAAGTATGAAGTACATCTCCCATTGAAGATAACTTGATGATCAGGACGCGCATAAACTTTCTACTGCTTCAGAAACAAATTGAGGATGAATATCTTGCATACACTTATGATGCCCTAAGGGGCACACACGTTTAAAACAAGGACTGCAAGGTAAAGATAACTGTAACACTTTAAGTTTTTCACCAAGAGGCGGCGTGAAACCAGTACTTGTTGAGCCATATATGGCCACCACTGGTTTATCTAAAGCACAAGCAATGTGCATTAAACCAGAATCATTGGTCACCACACCTTGCACAACCGACAGCAGATCAATCGCTTGCTCTAAACTGGTTTTGCCTGTGAAATTAACACAAGCCGTTTCACTTTGCGTGATAATATTTTCACAAATAGACTTGTCTTTTTCAGAACCAAAGACCCAAATTGTCCATCCTTGTTTTTTTAACAATGGAATAAGTTTAGCAAAATGTGTCTCTGGCCAACGTTTTGAAGGGCCAAATTCAGCGCCTGGACAAACTGCCATGATTTTCTGCTGTGCGAGCTCATCACTTTTTAAATTAAATTGTGCTAAGGTCATATTAACTTGTTGCGATGAAATCGCTATTTTTGGCTTCCTGATAACTTTGCCCAAACTATCATCTGCAGGATAAGCCAATGCAGAAAAGCGTTGTACCATCAGTGGATAAGCTTTTTTATCTAAGAAACGCAAATGGGTTAATAAACCAAATCTTGCTTCTCCACACCATCCTATTCTTTTAGGAATGCCAGCAAAAAAAGGAACCAAAGCAGATTTAAATGAGTTGGGTAAAATATAAGCTTCATCATATCCATTTTTTTTAAGCATTTTGCCTAATTTAAAACGATCAAAAAGACCCAATTCACCATGTTTGAAAGGTGAAACAATGGCTTGATTTACCTCAGGCATTCTGGATGTTAAGGCTTGTGTCCAACTGGGCGCCAATACATCGATTATCATATCTGGATGTTGTAATTTAAGCGCAATCATCAAGCTTTGCGCCATCATCATATCGCCCACCCAGTTTGGCGCGACAATCAGTACTTTTTTTTGCTTGGCTGTCATATTAGGGCTTAATGGCCTTTACCTTTTTTCTTAAATTCTTGAAAATCTGTCATATGAAAAGTCGTCCCACAATAAGGGCACGTGGCTTCACCTGTTTTTTCAATAGGCAGATATACTTTAGGATGCGCATTCCATAAACTTTGCCCTTGGGTTGGACAAGATAGGGGTAAATCATGGCTGGTAATGTCTATTTTTTTTGTATTCGTCATGCTTGTCTCTATTATGATGCTATTATTTGATTTAAATATGGGTTAACCATTCAGGATATTTTTGTGATTTGCCTGAAACCAGATCAAAATAATCCTTTTGGAGTTTAGTGGTAATTGGGCCTCTCGTGCCATTGCCAATTAGTCTGCCATCAACTTGCCTAATAGGTGTAACTTCTGCCGCAGTTCCTGTAAAGAAGGCTTCATCTGCAATATACACTTCATCTCGAGTAATAGAACGTTCTACAATTTTTATGCCTCTGTCTTCTGCTAACTGCATAATGGTCGCTCGCGTAATCCCTTCTAAACAAGATGTTAATTGTGGTGTCATGAGCACACCATCTCTTATCATAAAGAAATTTTCACCGCTGCCTTCTGCCACATATCCTTCTGGATCAAGCAATAAAGCTTCATCAGCCCCTGTTTCAATCGCTTCACGTAAAGCCAAGGCTGAATTCATGTAATTGCCCGTGGCCTTTGCTTTACACATGGCAACGTTAACGTGATGCCTGGTAAAAGAAGAGACACGCACATTGATGCCCTTTTCTAAATTTTCTTTACCAAGATAAGCTCCCCATTCCCAAGCAGCTATTGCAACATGCACTTTTAATTTATCTGCTCTTAACCCCATTCCTTCTGAGCCATAAAAGCAAAGAGGACGCAGATAGGCATGATTTAATTCATTTTTTTTCAATATCTCTTGTTGAACCTGATTCAACTCATCTTTGGCATAAGGAATCGCCATTTTTAAAATATGTGCCGAACGAAAAAGCCTATCTGTGTGGGCATGCAAACGAAAAATAGCTGTACCAGATTGTGTTTCGTATGCTCGCACTCCTTCAAATACGCCCATACCATAATGTAAGCTATAAGTCAGAATATGCGTTTGAGCATCTTGCCATGGCAACCATTCTCCATCTAACCAAATATGTCCCTTTTGATTTGCCATTGTCATGGTATAACTCCTTATTATTTATTCTGTTTAGTTATTTTCTTGTACTTTTTGTACTTTCAGAAGTGTTCCATCTACACCAACAACTTTGACTTTTGTTCCTACAGGTAAATCAGGACCCTCTACACGCCAAATTGAATCATCGACTTTTACTTTTCCAAACCCATTTTCAATGGCTTCTTCTAAATAAAACTCTCTTTGTAAATATTGATTCGCGCGCTGATTTAATACTGTTTTAGGCTGTCTCACCATAAATTTAGGTTTAAATTTTTGCCAAACCAATATCACTGCAACCGCTAAAATTGAAAAAACCAAAATCTGTGTTTTGAGATCCAAAGGGAAGAAATAATCTAGGCCCGCAACAAATAGTGCCGAAAGCGCACACCACATTAAAAAGAAATTTGCACCAACCACCACTTCAATGATGCCTAAAAGCAACGCGGCAATAAGCCAATAATTATAATCATGCATCTTTTTTGAAAGCCTCTTTTGCAATTTCTGAAATACCGGCAATAGAACCAATCACATTTGAAGCTTCTAATGGCATTAAAATAACTTTTTGATTATTGCTAGAAGCCACCTTACCTAATGCATCAATATATTTTTGTGCCACAAAATAATTAATGGCATGTATATTGCCTTCTTTGATGGCAACAGAGACAACACGGGTGGCATTTGCTTGAGCATCCGCTGTTCGCTCTATGGCTTCGGCCTCTAAAAAAGCTTTATCTTTATTGGCTTGTGCTTCTAAGACAACCGCTGCTTTCTCGCCTTCGGCTTTAAGGATAGCGGCTTGACGATATCCTTCTGCTTCTAATACCCGCGCGCGTTTTTCTCTTTCAGCTTTCATTTGTTCTGCCATGGAATTCACTAAATCTTTAGGCGGCGAAATATCTTTTATTTCGATACGAGTGACTTTAATACCCCAGGGTGTGGTAGCTTCATCAATCACTGACAATAATTGACTATTAATTCGATCTCTTTGTGAAAGCGCTTCATCTAAATCTAATGATCCCATCACCGTACGAATATTGGTCATGATTAAATTTCGAATCGCTAATTCAAGATTGCTGACTTCATAGGCTGCACGTGCAGCATCAACCACTTGATAAAAACAAATACCGTCGACACGCACCATGGCGTTGTCTTTAGAAATAATCTCTTGCGATGGAATATCTAACACCTGCTCCATCATGCTCAACTTAACACCCACTCTATCGATAAAAGGAACAATCAGTGTTAAGCCTGGTCTTAATGTTTGTATATAACGGCCAAATCTTTCGACTGTCCATTCATACCCTTGTGGTACTTGCTTTACACCTGCAAAAATAACCAGAACAGCAAAAAGACCAATCAAAAGTGATAATGACATACTTATTAGAATCCTTTAAGGTTTATTTTGTGCAATAACTAACTATAAAAACTATACTCATCTATGATGTTAACCAACTATCCTATCATCTTGGGCAAAGGATGTCTTCATGGAACTCCATGAGATGCTTCACAAAATGGCTGCTATTAAAGGCTCTGACTTGTATTTAAGTACAGGATCAAGGCCTATGGTTCGGGTTAATAATAAGTTAATTGCCATTAGTGAGGAAAGCCTAAAAATAGGTGAAGTCAAAAAATTTGCTTATTCTCAGCTTAATCCTGAACAAATTGCCGTATTTGAAAATAAATTAGAGCAAAATTTATCTGTCTCACTTTCTGGTATTGGTCGATTTAGAGTGAACATCTTCATTCAACGTGGTGAAGTGGCGATGGTGATTAGACATATAATAACTTACATACCTAGCTTTGAAGAATTGAATCTTCCTCCCATTTTGGGCTCTATTGGCATGGAAAAAAGGGGATTAGTTTTAATTGTGGGATCAACAGGCTCAGGTAAATCGACAACAGTTGCCTCTATTATTGATTATATTAACAAAAACCGATCTGGTCATATTATTACCATTGAGGATCCCATTGAATATATTCACCATCATAAAGGCTGTGTGATTAATCAGCGCGAAGTCGGCATAGATACCTTGACATATGAAGATGCGCTAAAGAATGCCTTACGACAAGCACCTGATGTTATTCTCATTGGAGAAATTCGCTCCAGAGAAACCATGGATCAAGCAATTGCTTTTGCAGAAACCGGACATTTATGCATTTCTACTTTACATGCAAATAATGCCAATCAGGCGCTTGATAGAATTATTAATTTTTTCCCTGCAGATAGACATCGACAGCTGTTGCTTGATTTGTCTTTTAATTTGAAACTTATTTTCTCTCAACGTTTAGTCTCAGCATTAGACGGCAAACGATTACCCGCTTATGAAATACTATTAGGTTCTCCTTTAATCTTAGATTTAATTTATCGAGATGAAATTCACTTGATAAAAGAAACCATGGAAAAATCCACTGAGGGTGGCATGATTACTTTTGATTTGAGTTTAGAAAAATTATATCGAGAACAAAAAATTAGTTTAGAAGAAGCCCTTCTCAATGCTGACTCTAAAAATAATCTTCGATTAAGATTAAACGAAAAAATGTCTGCTCAGCATTCTGGCAAAAAAGACTTAGATAATCCCAATTCAGACCTCCATTTAGTCGATTAGCTATTTTTACCCCTTTTCCCATGCGATACTTATAGGCATAATCTGAGATTATTGATTTCAATTGATGAGGATAGTTGTTATGACAAAAGTCTTGATGCGAAACTTAAAATTGTTGGCGGTGGTTTTTTTCGTCGTCGCAATTGCTCCGTTTCTGATGATGAAACTAGGTTTTTGGGACGAAACTTTCGCCAAGTCGAGCACACCAAAATATACAGAGGCGTACCCTGCCACCACAAACCCTCAACAAGTGGTGTCTTACTCTACTGCCGTTGAGCGGGCTGCACCTGCTGTAGTAAGTATTCACCCAACTAAAATTATCTCTCAAGACATGAATCCTATTTTACGCGATCCTTTTTTCAAGCAATTTTTTGGTGACTTAGGTATCCAAAATATGCCGCAAGAAATTCAGCCTAGTTTGGGCTCTGGCGTTATCATTAGCAAAGAAGGGTATATTTTAACGAATAATCATGTCATTGCTGGTGCAGATGACATTAAAATTAAATTGGTCGACGGTCGTTCAGCGCAGGCTAAACTAATCGGCACCGATCCTGAATCTGATGTGGCTATTTTAAAAGTCGAATTAAGCGATCTACCTGTTATCGCAATGGGTAATTCAGATAATTTAAAAATTGGTGATGTCGTTCTTGCTATTGGTAACCCGTTTGGCGTGGGGCAAACTGTGACACAAGGTATTGTCAGCGCAACACAACGCAGCAGCATTGGCATTAACACTTTTGAAAATTTCATTCAAACAGACGCCGCCATTAATCCTGGTAATTCTGGTGGTGCCCTGATTGATGCTTATGGCAATTTGATTGGTATCAACAATGCGATCATCACTCGTTCCGGCGGCTATCAAGGCATTGGTTTTGCTATACCTGTTAGCTTAGCCAAAGATGTGATGTCTCAACTGATTGAAAATGGCAGTGTGACGCGTGGCTGGTTAGGGATTACGGTGATGCCTCTAACTGATGAGTCTCGTAAATCATTAAATTATACTAAAGGTGATGGTACGGTGATAGGTGCTGTGGTCAGAAGTGGACCGGCTGCTAAAGCGGGCTTACAACCTGGCGATATTATTGTGTCATTAGATAATCAAAAAACCTACGATGCCAATAGCGTATTAAGCATTGCATCTAAGTTAACTCCTGAAAAAGCATATCCTATTACAGTGGTACGAAATGGGCAAATACTCGATGTTAGAATCGTTGCGGGCAAACGCCCTGGCCCTGTTCGAGCAGAAAATAATCCTAAACCTTTGGCAAAACCTGCGCCAAGATCGATGGATTAGTGTAAAGTAAAGATTGCCGCCCAATCTGCTCAGGGTATGTTGTATCACCCTGAGCAATATTTTAATAACAATAAATAGGAATGACTTGTATGGATACATCCGATAAAAAAAATAAAATCGTAAATAGTGAATCTAGCAGTAAAGAAGAGAAAAAAACTCGTCGACTTTCTGGCACCCATCATCTCCTTCATCATCATGAAAAACATGGAGAGAAAGAAAAATCTGAAGAAAAAAGTAAAGAAAAACACGATAAACAATATTATAAAAAAAAATATGAAGAAGAACATAAATTTAAATCTGAGCTAGCTGAAGTCGTCAAAAAACTGAACGCGACAAACGAAGCATTGCGTAACGAAGTTGAAACGCTTAAATCACAAGCTCATGCCGTAACAGAAACCAAAATACCTGAAATCAAACCACAAACACCAACAGAACCTGAGCCTGTTAGTTTTTCAAAAGTTGATGGTAATTCAACTGAAGAGAAACCTATAACAGAAAATCCCACAGATAGTCCTACTATAAATACACCAAAACCAACGTCTGAGCCAAGCGCTTCGTATTGGGACAGTGTGTCTAATGGTTTAGGCGTTTTATCTAGCTATATGCCCAATTTTTCAGGCATCACCAGCAAGATTCCCTCTATTCCTCGTGTTTTTGAGCCAGTGCCTAATCATCACGATCCGGTTTCAAAGCCAAAAATCTAGTCTTTTTAAAGATGGTGGGCACACGCTACCCTGCTATGCAGGGCAAGCGTTTTGCCCCCTCTACCCAAAAACTAAATTTTCAAGACAGTTGCTATATATGGGTAGCTACAAAATATTTTATGAATATACACTTATTGATCCGACGAAAAACATTGAATTGTGCCCCTTGCAGGGCTACACTATGTAGTATGAATATAACAAATCTTTGGAGGTGTCGTTATGCAGCCAGAAAGGAAAAGTACTGAAGTGAAAGCTCGGATAGAGCCTTCGCTTAAAAAAGAAGCTGAGAAATATTTGCATAATTATGATATTAAAATCAGCCACGGCATTAAGCTTTTTTTTCAAGCCGTTGTGCAGGCTAAAGGGCTACCTTTCGATTTACGTCCAAGCAAAGAAACTCAAGCCGCAATCGAAGAACACAAGAACAAAACGCTGCAAACTTATGATACCTACGATGACATGATGAAGGATATTGATAAGGAATAATTTTTTCTATGCTAAAGCTAGAGCCTTCTACCCGTTTTAAAAAAGATGTTAAGCATATTTTCAAAAGTCCAAAATTTAAAGAGTCTGAATTTAAATATGTTATTCATACTTTAATGAATGAACAGGTACTTGAATCTAAATATCTCGACCATCAATTATCAGGTAATTGGGATGGCTATAGGGAGTGCCATGTACAAAACGACTTGCTACTCATATACAAAGTTGAACATGGAAAACTTTTGTTAACCAGATTAGGCACTCATGCAACCCTTTTTGGATAGCACAACTATTCAAACGCCCCAATATCCGTTAAATGTCTACCCACTATCAAATGATGCATATTATCTGTGCCTTCGTAGGTAAACACCGATTCTAAATTATTCATATGACGGATGACGTGATATTCTAGGCTAATACCATTTGCGCCCAATAAATTTCTGGCCATACGCGCTATTTTTAATGCTTCACGACAGGCGTTCATTTTACCCATCGAGACCATCACATAATTGGCTTGATGGCTTTGCATTAACTGGCCCAACCGTAAATTATAAACTTGGGCTTTGACAATTTCGTTAAACATTTCGACCAAATCTTTTTGAATAAGCTGAAAACTTGCCAAAGGTTTGCCAAATTGTTTGCGCTCAAGCACATATCGTTTTGCTCGTTCAAAACAATCCATGGCCGCCCCCATGACTCCCCAGGCAATACCATATCGCGCTTTGGTTAAACACCCTAAGGCAGCACTGAGACCCTGCTCTGTTTTGGGAAGCAAATTCCCTTCGG
Organism: uncultured Francisellaceae bacterium; assembly: GCA_964433995.1. Lineage (GTDB taxonomy): Bacteria > Pseudomonadota > Gammaproteobacteria > Berkiellales > Berkiellaceae > CADEEZ01. The sequence goes on from CAYSTH010000004.1 coordinate 15,389, forward strand.
GCACAAAACAATTTTCAAATACCAATTCACCTGTTACAGAGGCGCGCAATGAGCCCTTGTGTTTGATTTCATTTGTTTTAAAACCACTAAAAGATTTTTCGACAATAAATGCTCTGATATTTTTATCATCAATTTTTGCCCATACTATGGCGATATCTGCTAATGTGGCATTGGTTATCCACATCTTTGAGCCATTCAATAACCAACCGTCTTGAACTTTTTTAGCCGTTGTTTTCATGCTGGCTGGATCTGAACCTGCGTCGGGCTCTGTCAACCCAAAACAGCCTATCACTTCGCCTCTCGCCATTTTAGGTAGCCACTGTGATTGCTGTGCTTCAGTGCCATAAGCATAAATAGGATACATACATAAAGAATTTTGTACTGATACGAAGCTTCTTAATCCACTGTCTCCTCGTTCAAGTTCTTGACATACCAATCCATACGCAATGTCTGACGCCTGTTGCCCACCTAAATGGGCTGGTAATGTCATGCCAAATAAACCAATGTCTGCTAATTTAGGAATCAATTCTGTCGGAAAAAAACCAGATTCATAAGCAGTTGTGATATCTGGCATGACCTCTTCTTCAATTAAGCGCCTAGTGGAATCACGAATCAGTTTTTCTTCTGAAGATAATAATTGATCTAATAATAGAAAATCTTCCATGATCTTTTCCTTGTTATTATTTAACTCGCATTCGTTAAACCAATTGCTTTTTCATTTTACTAATCGTTTCTTGATAGTTTGGTGTTTCAAATATGGCAGAGCCTGCTACAAAAGTATCTGCGCCAGCTTCAAAAGCCGCACGAATATTATCTACTTTGATACCGCCATCGACTTCTAAACGAATCGGTAAATTCGCCGCATCTATTCGTTCACGAACCGCTTTAATTTTATGCAACATATCGGGTATAAAAGCTTGTCCACCAAACCCAGGATTAACTGACATGATTAAAATCATATCTAATTTTTCTAATACATAGTCTAAATAACTTAAAGGCGTAGCAGGATTAAAGACGAGCCCTGGCTTACACCCTGATTCTTTAATTAATTGTATTGTTCTGTCTACATGCTGAGTGGCTTCAGGATGAAAAGTAATATAAGTGGCGCCCGCTTTTGCAAAAGCAGGAATTAAACTGTCTACCGGAGAGACCATTAAGTGCACATCGATGGGTGCTTTGATACCATGTTTTCTTAATGCCTGACAAACCATTGGCCCAACGGTTAAATTAGGGACATAGTGATTATCCATTACATCGAAATGCACCACATCTGCGCCAGCTTGTAATACAGCCTCTACTTCTTGACCTAATTTAGCAAAATCAGCTGATAATATCGATGGCGCAATCCAAGGAACCTGCTTCATAACCAATATCCTACATTTAGTAACACCATATTTACCCCATTATTAGGGTGCTTAATCGAGCCATTAGAATAATGAGTGGCTCGAAGGCCTATATCATACTGTTGTTGCTCTCCAAAACGTAGACCTATTCCAATTTTGTCTTCAAATTGGAAATGTGTCGAAAGCTGACGGCCTGAAATGGTGGTGTGAGATAGCCAAGATGCGCCTATACCTAATTCTATATAAGATGACAAATTTTTCACGCTTTCTAACTTATATTGAAATCTAAACATTGGGCCTGTTGTAAAAGCCACAACGTAGTCACTTCCCCCCTTTCTGGCGTCCACCTCACCATCCCAATAACCCAAGCTGGTTTCCCAGATAGGAATAATACGCCAACGAGAAGGCGATAAATCGTTGATGGCTTTAAAGCTCCATAAGCCGGCAACACGATAAGGGTGAATCTCACTCGCCGCCCAGCCTGTAGCCGCATTCACGCCCCAACGTGCTTCAGATAAAGGTATTTGTGAAAAAAAAAGCACTACTATAGTTAAGTAATTAACCCATGATTTAAATCGTTTGCATCCAGCAAAATAAGTCATTTACGTCCCCCATCCTTAGAAAACGATTTGTCTATCTCTTAAGTGTACTTGCTTTTTTTGAGTTAAACAGAGCACTGATTGTTTTATATGACAAGCAAAACAACTTATGTTACTATTCCAGCCTTTCTCGACTAACTGAGTAATATCTTTTTCTCGAGCTTTTTCTAGGAAGTCTAAAATCAAAACAAGAGGTAGTTATGCCAAGAATAAAACAAAACGACAAACGTGACCGTTTAGTCGAAGCTGCAGACAAACTAATCTACGAAAAGACTTTTCACACGACTACCTTAGCCGACATCGCTAAAGAAGCAGATGTTCCTTTGGGTAATGTGTATTACTACTTCAAAACTAAAGATGCGATTATGGAAGCTGTTATCCAAAAACGCACTCAAGAATGGCAACATTTATTTAGTTCTTGGGAACAACTGGCTAATCCAAAAGAGCGTTTAGTTGCCCTTATCAATCACACAGTGGGTCAAGCCGACATGATGGCACAATTTGGCTGTGTTGTGGGTTCGCTATGTCAAGAATTAGGCAAGCAAGGCGGAACCATTTCTGCTGGCGCAGCTAAATTAATGCATGACATCGTTAAATGGGCTGAAAAACAATTTAAAGCGCTTGGCAAAGAAGGTGAAAACTCAGCTCGTTTGGCAGAGTACCTTGTATCTGGCATTCAAGGCATGACTTTATTGACGCTTACCTTTAAAGAACCAGGTTGCATGGATCGTCAACGTGTCAATCTAGAAGACTGGTTAGCATCCGTCTAATCTAGTTTGTTTTTTTAAAAACTAGGCAACCCCAAGTATTGATTATTTGAGGTGCCTAGTTTTTTTTGCCTTCTAATTTATGCCTTTGACTGCACAAATATGCTCATAGGCTCTTTGAATTTTTTGTGTTTTTTCAGTTGCCAGTTTTATCATATTTTCTGGCAGCCCTTTTGCTATTAATTTATCAGGGTGATGCTGACTGATTAATTTACGATAAGCTTTTTTGATTTGATGCACATCTGCATTATCGTCTAATCCCAAAATAGCATAAGCATCTTTTAATTCGGTTCGAGGATTAGGGCGAGTATAATGCTGTTGGCGTGAATGGCTTTGTTGCTGATATGATTGATACTGGCTTTGTTGTTGATAAGTTTGTGCCGCATGCACTTGTCTGACCAATACATCAATAATATGAACCGGAATAAAAATACATTTGGCCACATTTTTAAGTGCATTTAAAGATTCTGTATTGATTGTACCATCTGCTAATGCGGCTTTAATTTGTAGTTCCATGAATAATTGCAGCAACATCGTGTTGCCCTGGCACAAATGATATAAGTTCGCCAGATTTTTTTTCATGGGGAATTGGCCTGATTTCCCTTCATTAAATAACTGAATTGCTTGTTGAATTTGATCAGCCGTTAAACCTAATTGATCCATGATGGCTCGAGCAAACCTGATTTCAGCTTGACTCACTCGGCCATCTGATTTCGCAATGTAACCCATCACTAAAAAAGTGTTTTGGAAAAAAGAAGTTTGAATGGCTTCAATATTGCTACTTTTAGGAAAAGCAAAGCCAAATAAACTTTGCTGGTTTGCGCTTTCTCGTAACCCTTTATCAAAAAAATGACCTACAACGATACCGACAACTGCACCAAAAGGTCCACCTAACAAAAGTCCAAAAAAAGCACCTAAAAATTTTCCAAACATCAGATATTCGACTCAAGCTCTTTTAATCGTTCTATTGAGCCTACATCATACCAAAATCCTCTGTAGAGTTCAGCGCTTATCTGTTGTTTAGACATGGCTTCTACAAATAAATCGGGTAACCTAAATTTTCGAACAGGCTGATGTGCAAATAAATGAGGGCTAAGCTTGGCTATACCAGCATAGGTGTAAGTAGGCATATTATTCATTAATCCAGATGTCTCTATGCCATAATCACCCAATTGATGATGGCTTGGATTGGGTACCAAAACAAGGTGCGCCAATAAATGTTTTGTTGATACTGATGTACACATCAAGCTTGCTATATCAAAATCGGTATACACATCGCCATTCATTAAAATAAAATCTTCTGTTCCCAATAAAGGCAAAGCTTTGCAGATGCCTCCACCCGTTTCTAATAATTCACTTTCTTCTGAATAGACAATATTCAAACCAAAAGCAGCACCATTCCCTAAATACTGTTTAATTTTATCGCCTAAATGCCATACATTAATCACCACATCGGTAATATTCGCTTGCGCCAATTTTTCTAGATGATACACAATCAAAGGTTTATTTTTGACGGTGACTAACGGCTTAGGAATCGTATCCGTTAAAGGCCTTAATCTTGCCCCTCGACCTGCTGCTAAAATCATGGCTTTTAGATAAATTGACATCTAAGCTACCTGCACCAATAAAGTATGATAATTGCCTCTGTCTCTAGGGGTCGCCATCACCGAAATATGTTGCTGCTGCCAATAGGCACTAAATGCTGGCAACACACGTTGTTTCATAAAATCATGAAATGCTGATAATTCTGGATAGGCTTGTGTCACGGATAAGACATAAGCAAAGACCCTTGGCATATCGTATAAATAACGTGATTTACCATCTCTTAAATACAATCTTGAAAAAATACCGAGTACTTTAATATGCCTTTGCAAACCTGTCCAATCAAACCAACGGTAAAATTGTTCAAAAGAAGGAATCGCATTTTTTTTCTCAGCACGTAAGGCTAAATAATAATCTTCTAGCAAAGGCATCAGTTTTTCTTTTGGCCAAGTTAAATAACAGTCTTTAAGCAAAGATGCCGCATCATACGTAATGGGGCCTATTACCGCATCTTGAAAATCAATCACACCAGGTGTGTTGGCATCATCTTCTAATATCAATAAATTCCGAGAATGATAATCTCTGTGGACAAACACCTGAGGCTGCTCTGCAAACACATTTATTAGCTGGCCAAACACTTTTGCTAATATCGCTTCTTCTTTGCTATCTAAAGTCAAGTTCAGGAGTTTTAAACACCATTCGGTAAACAAACTAAATTCTGTTTGAATGGCCACGGCATCAAATTTTGGCAAATTGGGTATTTCGCCAGATTGCATATTCAGCAATGTCGCTAATGCTTTTCTATAGAGTGTATGCATGTTCGTTTCTGAAAGTGTCTGGTAATACAGATCATCCCCAAAGTCTTCCATCAAAAAATAACCTTGCTGTAAATCCACGGCTAGAATCGTCGGTGCACGCACACCACACTGAATAAGCAGTTTGTCTATGTCGAAAAACTCGGTGACTTTTTCTTTGGCAGGGGGTGCTGCCATCACCATATAACTTTTTTGTTCGTGAACCAAACGATAAAATGCTTTAAAGCTTGCATCGCCAGACAAGGCAAGCAACTCTACTTTTGGCAAACCAAAAAAAGCGGCAACCCAAGTACTTAATTGATTGAAATGAGTTTCGAAACTTAATTCCATGATGACGTCCATTTATGTTAGGGCTGATATATAACCATTATCGTTAGATCAAAGAGATTTTACCATCGGGCTATACTCTCGCCATCGGGTGACTCTATAATATTGTAAATAGTTAAAAAGGGTTTAAGCCGGAATGGGCAGATGGATAGGGTTCGCTTTAATAAGTTGGGTTGGTAGCTGTGTTGCGAGCACTCATCAGTACTACTCTGATTGGCAACCTGATTCTCATGCACTTTGCCGGGGATATTACGTTATTCCTGAAATTGAGTTTATGCCTGATGAAAAAATCTCGATTAAAGCAAATGAATCGACTTTTAATCCTGAAGGTGTTTCTACGGCTAGCGGCAATGTTGTGCTTTTTTATGAAGATAAAAAAATTACAGCTGAAGAAGCGGAAATCTATCTAAACCCACAAAGCAAATCTGTTGAATCTGTTCGAGCACACCATGGCATTCAATATCTTGACCCAAACTTTAGGGTATGGGGGAGCGATATAGATATCAATGTCCCTAATCAGCAGTTTACCTTAAATAATATCGATTACCGATTATATGATCGCCAAGCAAGAGGCCAAGCAAGCAAAGCGACCTTTTATGCTGATGGCATCGCTGACTTATACAATGCTAGCTACACCACTTGTGCACCCAATGATACCACTTGGGAATTAAATGCTAAAAAAATTCATTTAGATCGTAATAAAGGCTGGGGACAAAGCAAAAATACTTGGGTTAAATTTAAAGAAGTGCCCATTTTTTACTCGCCTCACTTAAGTTTTCCCATCGATGCCAGAAGAAAAACAGGATTTACTTTTCCTAAATTTGGCACAACAGCACGTTCTGGATATGGTTTTTCTTTTCCTTTTTATGTCAATCTTGCCCCTAATTACGATTTGACGCTGACGCCAAGAATATTGACTGAACGCTCAACTGAACTACAAACTGAATTTCGTTATTTAACGCGAATGGGTGAAGGTTCCTTATTTGCCAATATTTTGCCCGATGATGATAAATATCGCGAATTCAGACGAACACAACGACAAAAAGCACTCCATCTAGCACCAACTGATCCAAGATTAACGGGTTTAGATAACGGCAATCATCGTGCTGCTTTTTCTTACCATCATCATTCCCAAATTAATCCCCATTTTAATGGTGACATCAATTACGATTATGTGAGCGACGACAACTACTTTGCAGATTTAGGGAATGATTTAAATACCGCCAGCACAACGCATATATTACAACAAGGACAACTGAATTATCAGGGCACACACTGGCATCATTTCTGGAAAGTGCAAACCATCAAAACACTTTACCCTATTGATGGTCCAGTGAATGCTGTGCCATACAAACTCCAACCACAATGGAATTACAACGCACATTATCCCTTTATCTGGCGTTACCTCAGTTTTGATATTGAAGGCGATATGACTCGTTTTACTCATGATAAAGATCCGGTAACAGGTGAAATCTTTACGGAAGGTGAACGTGTACAATTTAGACCTATTGTCAGCTTTCCTATTTATCGAACCTGGGGATTTGTGATACCAAAAGTAAAATGGGATATTACCAATTATGATCTCAAAATTGGTACTTTCGAAGATGATACCAATAAACCACAACATCCTTTTCGCTCTATCCCCATGTATTCGGTTGACTCAGGCTTGTATTTCGATCGCCAGCTCACTTTTACCAAACAACGGGTAACCCAAACACTCGAGCCTCGTTTAATGTACTTAAATGTACCGTTCAGAGATCAAAGTTTATACCCTAATTTTGACAGTGGTCTCATTAGTTTTAGCTATTTTCAATTGTTTAGAGATAATCGTTTTAGTGGCCTAGATAGAATTGGTGATACCAATCAATTAACCTTTGCATTGCAAACCCGCTTTTTAAACGAATCTGGAAGAGAATTAGTGAAACTGGGTTTAGGTGAAATTTTTTATTTTTCAAAACGTCATGTGACATTATGTGATTCTCGTACGCTGAAAAATTGCTCTGCCATTGAAGATCCTTCTTTATCTAAGAATTTTTCAGATATGATTGGTAAACTCGATATTCATTTTGATGATCGTTGGTCTGCTTATGGCACGTTAGAACACGACCCATCCAGAAATCTCACCAATAAATCTGGACTCTCCATTCATTATCAAAATGACAATCGTACTTTGTATAATCTGGGGTATTATTGGATCCGCATCGATCCTGCTGAAAGCAATTACGAAAACAATACTTATACCAGCTTACGCCAAGCAGATGTTTCTTTTTCTAAACCCTTTGCCAGAAAATGGGCTGCCTTAGGTGCCGCACATTATGATTTTGTCAGCAATCATATGATGCGCGTCACGGCAGGACTCGAGTACGATAGTTGTTGTGTTGCTTGGCAATTTGTTTTATCGCGTTATTATCGTCCAACGGAAATAACTGGTAACAGTCAGTACAGTAACAGCTTTATGATACAAGTTATGCTAAAAGGATTAAGTAATTTTTCGGCCTTAGGCAGACAAAACAAACTAACCCAAGAAATTTTTGGCTACCAGCCCTTCCAATCTCGTCAACCTTGGCAAAGACCCATTACCAGCCCTATTGCTAATTTGACTTGATGAATTGCCCTCACCCGTCTCGGCTTTGCCTCGCCACCCTCTCCCGCGGAGCGGAAGAGGGTATAAAACCACAACACTACACCCGTCATGCCAGCGAAAGCTGGCATGACACTGTTTGACCTTTTTCCAGTCTTCACTGACACTTTTGCCAATGAAAATATGTTCGCTAAGCTATTTCAGGTTATAATCTCCCTGATTTTGGGTATACAGCGTACAAGGGAGACAAGTATGTTAGCTTTCAAGCAATTTTTAGTCTTAGCAGTTCTACCTATGGCAATGGGTGCTGTGTCTCCATGCGCATTTGCTCATATCACTCCGCCTGCGCCACAACATATTGAGGCACTGGACTCAGTTGTCGCCGTCGTCAATAAAAGTGTTATCACCCAATCAGAATTAGACCGTGAAGTCACTCGTATTCAAAAACATATCGAGCGCACTCAACATATTACCCCCCCTAAGCAAGAATTAAGCAGACAAGTGCTTGATAAAATTATTCTAGAAAAAATCCAGTTACAATATGCTCAAACGACCGGTATCCAAATAGACGAATCGATGGTAACCGACGCCATAGAAGATATTATGACTAAAAATAAAGTCTCCAAAGCTGAATTTAGAAAAATGATTGAACAAGATGGCATGACTTTCTCAGAATATCGTGAGGCGCTTAAAAAAGACTTAACATTATCTAGATTACAATCTCGAGACGTCGCCTCTACTATTCCGGTCTCTCAGCAAGAAGTAGATTATTTTTTACGTTCTCCTGTTGGGCAAGATATGTTGGGACAAGAATACTTAGTTGGCCATATTATGGTTTCTATTCCCGAATCGCCTTCTCCTGAACAAATTCAGCAAGCCAAAGAAAAAGCCGATGCGTTATTAGCTCGTCTCTCACAAGGGGAAGATTTTACACAACTATCGGTCGTTGCCTCACAAAGCCCTAAAGCACTCTCAGGTGGCAATTTAGGCTGGATGAAATTAGGACAATTACCCACTATTTTTGTCGACCCCGTCGCTAAAATGACTGTCAACGAAATCCAAGGACCTATTCGTAGCGCCAGTGGTTTTCATGTTATCAAACTATTAGACAAACGCTCAGCCAATTTAGAACAAGAAAAAATCACTCAAATGCATGTGCAACATATTTTAATTAAAACCGATGCCATGAATTCAAACGATGATGTTGAAATTAAACTCCAACATATAAGAGATCTCGCTGTACAAGGTCAAGGTTTTGAGACTTTAGCCAAAAGCCATTCACAAGATATTGGTTCAGCTCAAACAGGGGGCGATCTTGGCTGGGTTTCCAACGATGCGTTAGTACCAGAGTTTGTGCAAGCGGTTGAAAAACTCGCCATCAATGAAGTCTCTAAGCCTTTTAGAACTTCTTATGGCTGGCACTTAGCAAAAGTGATTGAAAGACGTGATGAAGTCTCTACTAAAAATTTAGGTGAGCTCAGAGCCAAACAATATATCCATCATCGAAAATTTGAAGAGCGTCTAGAAGCTTGGTTACGCCAAATAAAAGAAGAAGCTTATATTAAAATCGTCAGCTAAATACCGATGTCAATATTAAACACAACACAAAATTTCTGCCCAGTTTTAGGGGTAACTTTAGGAGAACCTGCTGGCATCGGGCCAGATATTTTTTTAAAAATTACCCAACAAACACAACCTGCGCATTTGATTGTCTTTGGCAGCCCTGATTTGTTGTTACAACGTGCCGCTTTATTGGGCATGGAGATCAAGCTTAATTTTATCGATGATATCGCTGAGTACGCTGCCAACATTGATAACCTTAAACCAACCAAACCTTTTGAAATCAATATTGCGCCCATTACCCTAACACATGCAGTTGAACCTGGTCAGTTATCGGTAATGCATGCGCCTTATGTACTAGAAGCACTCAAACAAGCCACGGATGCTTGCTTACAAAATCATTGTCATGCCATGGTCACAGGTCCTGTACAAAAAAGTATTCTCAGAGAATACGACCATGTTTTTATCGATCAGACTCACCTCATCAGTGAACAGTGCAACATCGATTATCGATATGTCATGATGGGCTTTATTAGCCCTGAAATGAATTTAGGCTTAGCCACATTGCATGAACCCATTCAGACTGTGTCTCGATTACTCACGCCTGAATTAGTCAAACACAAGCTATTAAGCTTTGCCAGAGACATTTCCACTTTTTTTCAAATTCCACAACCCAAAATCGGCGTGCTCGGCTTAAATCCTCACGCAGGAGAAAATGGCTTAATCGGCACAGAAGAAAAAAAAGTTATTCTGCCTTGCCTTCGAGAAGTGCAAAGCAATCATCCCGAATATATTTATAGCGAGTTACTTGCTCCTGATAGTGCTTTTATTTCTGCGAATCGTGAACAATATGATGGTTTTTTAGCTTGGTATCACGATCAAGGGCTTACCCCTTTTAAAACGCTATATGAACAAAATGCGGCGACTATTTTATTTGGGTTGCCTATTATTCGTACTTCAGTAGACCATGGTACGGCCTTGTCACTGGCTGGCACAAACAAAGCCGATGCCAGTAGTTTTAAATATGCTATTGAATTAGCCACTAACATTGTCAAAAATATGCAGTAATTTTATGCGAACAAAAAAACATTTTGGCCAACATTTTTTAAATCAACCTGCGATTATCCAAAAAATCATAAAAACACTCGATGCGCATCTTGAAGATATTTTAGTCGAAATTGGTCCTGGGCAAGGCGCGATTACCCTACCTCTTATCGAGCAAAATTTTAAATTAACCGCTTTTGATATCGACCCCGATGTGATTGAGTATTTAACGCCTTATACTCATCAGCACCCCCATTTTACGTTGATTCACCAAGATGCGTTAACCGCCGATTTAGAGCAGATAGCACTCACTGCACCTAATAAAAAAATAAAACTCATAGGCAACTTGCCCTATAACATTTCTACCCCTTTATTATTTCACTTTTTAAAATATGCACCTTATCTACAAGAAATGGTCATTATGGTTCAGAAAGAAGTCGCCGATAGAATTTGCTCAGAATCGGGCAACAAAATATATGGCCGCCTCAGCGTCATGGTGCAAGCTGCCTGTAAAGTAGAAAAATGTTTTAATGTGCCCCCTGGTGCTTTTAATCCACCTCCTAAAGTACAATCAGCGGTTGTTAAGCTTATTCCGTATCACCCTATCACCCATCCTTCGCCTTATGGTGAGATCAACTTTGAAAAATTGGGTAAGCTGTGCTTGCATTTATTTACCCAACGCCGTAAAACGCTCAAAAATTTAATTAAGCCTTATTTTAATCATGTAGAAGAAGTCGATTTGTTTTTTGTCAAACACCCTGAGTTTTCAGCTACCCAACGCCCTGAAACACTGACCGTAAAAGATTTTATTGCATTGAGTCATACATTAGATGAATCTAGGTAAAAGGTAAGTTAATCAACTTATCTTTAATGCCCTAATCTACCTCAAAACAGCTTTTTATATATGTTAATAAACTAATGTTTGATGGTATACTGTCAAAATTTAGTCACTTTAATAACAATATTGTGATGTGTATATCATCGAATATGGGAGTCAGTATGAGAATCGGTACAAGAATGAATACTAATTTGTTTCAAGGCATTCTTTATGGATTAGCTTCTTTAATACGTTCTTTTCTTCCTGAACATGCAAAACCTGTAGTGGTCACAAGTATTGATCACAAAACAAGATATTCGAATATCATTAAAGAGAACAATTCAAATGCCATACAAGATTTTATTCGCACTGGTGCAAATGTAAACCAATTTGATTCTCATAGCAAAACTACACCACTTATTGAAGCTGCAGCTAGCGGCTACCTTCAAAGTGTACGTGGTTTAATCAAAGCAGGAGCCAGTCTGTCATTAACTGACGAATTACATTATCGCACCCCACTTGAATGGGCTTTTTTTCACGGGCATTCAAAGGTAAGCACTTATTTATTAGATAACATGTGCCCGAAAGACATAGAATTTCAGGTTAAATACAAAAGATCCAGATTCCCGGGTTTAAACGCTTTTATACAAACACACCAAATAAAAAAACTACAAGATGAATTATCTGACATTTTTCGAAGGGAAAATGGAAGTACTTGTCTACTTGCTGCGCTTCCATTTGAAATTTTGGCTGAAATTTTTTCCCAAAATTACCTCACTTTAACACCCATTACTATCTCAGAAAACATACGTTCAATGTTTAATAAAATTAATGACGTGAATAAAGAAAAAACACCCTCTCCTATCAGGATTGACTCTCCTCTTTTACCAAAGACAATCTCAAAGCCTATGATTTTTTCAACAATGCCTGTTGAAAACAAACATATGGTAAAAATAGATAATGATGATATCGTAAAAAAATCTACCTCAAACATGAAAGTTAATTGGTAATACATATTATGACTTTTTTAGATAGAATAGTAACAAGTGTTTTTGATGGTGTTGAGTATTTACTTGATGCTAGTTTTTATCTTTTTAATAAAAGCATGTTTGGCGTACTTAATGCTTTTGAGTATTTGCTTGATGCTAGCTTTTATCTTTTTGATAAAAGCATGAAAGGTATATTTAATGGTTTTGAGTATTTTCTTGATTTTGTTCCTACTATTCCCAGTAGAATCAAAAACAAAATTTGCAGCTATTGGCCATTTGTTCATCTTTTAAACCAAGATGAAAAAAACAGCCACTTATGGGATGCCATCAGTAACGATAATACCTCTAAACTACAAACTTTTATTCATGCCGGCGCCGATATCACTATGACCAGAGAAGGTCTTAACACTCTTATGCGTGCGGTGACGAATGGTCACACACAAAGTGTGGCTATTTTAATTAAAGCAGGTGCTCTCCCTACCGTTGAAGCTTTGCATTATGCTTATACTATGACTGAGCAACTATTAAAAAGTTTATCTCCTGAAATAAAAGCTTATTCTGAGATAACCCAGCTCTTATTAAAAAGTTTATCTCCTGAAATCATCGAAGCTGAATTCAATCATGAAAACACAAATCCTGGACTAAAAAAACTCATTCAAATGCGCCTAATAGAAAAAATAAACTATGAATTGCTTATTATCTCAAATAATAAAAAACATTCTCCTTTTAATCGTTTACCAGCAGAAATTTTAACTCTTATTCTTTCTAAAAATCATCCTATTTTAACATCTAAAGAAATCCTGCCAGCGGTAAATTTATTTTTTAAAAGCATATATGAGACAAATGAGGCTCCTGTTATTAAGGAACCTATTTTACCAGCAGCAAACTCGGTGCCTGTGATTTTTTCTGTGACCCCATCAACAAATATACCTATTGAAAACAAACCCTTGGTAAAAATAGATAATGATGCTGAAATTGGAAAAAAACCTATTTCAAGTATAGATATAAACTAAAGATGCATGGATGCACATCCCATCGCTTGTGTTCTGACTAACGCCAGATACTCATGGGCCCCTATCAATGGGTGCAAAGATCTAAATTGTGCCATAGCTTCTTGTCCTCCGAAGCTTTAGCGTAGGAGGATAGCGGCGGTGGACAACGAAAAAGAACGGGGGGATGTTGCCATTAAATAGCAGACTCGATATGCTGTGGACATGACAACCGAACCTATTTACGATTTTAAAATTGATGTACAGACCGATTATTTATCCACGCGGTCTGATCCCGAAACCGATCAATTTGTATTTAGTTATACTATTAGCATTCTCAACACTGGGAACATAGCTGCGCAGCTTATTAGCCGCCATTGGTTTGTGACTAACGGCAATGGCGAAGTAAAAGAAATTAGCGGCCTAGGTGTCATTGGTGAACAACCCACTATTCAACCAGGGCAATCTTACTGCTATACAAGCGGTGCCATGCTCTCAACACCTTTGGGTACCATGCATGGTACATATCAAATGCTGGCTAACGATGGACACTTATTTGATGTGCTTATACCGGCATTTAGATTGGCTGTTCCTGAACTCGTTAATTAATTTGGCTTAACATCATGGCAACCTATGCAATTGGTGATGTACAGGGCTGTTATCAACCCTTACAAGCACTGCTTGAACACATTAACTACTCCCCCGAAAACGATGTATTGTGGTTTTGCGGCGACATCATTAACCGTGGCCCAAATTCTCTCGAATGTATTCGGTTTATCAAAAATTTGGGTGACAAAGCTGTCACCGTATTGGGCAATCATGATCTTACCCTACTTGTTATTGCACATGGTTTTTTAAAACCTAAAGCACAGGATACGTTTGATGCTATTTTAAAAGCCAAAGATAAATTAGAGTTAATAAACTGGTTAACAACCAGACCATTATTACATCACTCTGCAACACTCCATGCCACATTGGTACACGCTGGTATTTATCCTTTATGGACGCTATCTGAAGCAAAAGCCTATGCACACGAAGCCGAAAGTGCACTGCAAGATACCCTAAATAATAAAATGTTATTTAAAAATCTTTTTGGCAATCATCCAACTTATTGGTCAGATGGATTACCTCATTACGAGCGCCTACGCTTTATCATCAATAGCTTTACACGTATGCGTGCACTCTCCACATCTGATTGCAAAATGAACTTTAGTTTTAAAGGCGCTGCAAATAAAATACCTAAAGGCTCTCTACCTTGGTATAAATTGTCTCCCCTGGCGACCAAAGAAACAAAAATTATATTTGGACACTGGGCAGCACTAAACGGTTTGTGCGATAGTAACAACGTGGTCGCAATCGACACCGGCTGTGTGTGGGGCAATCAATTAACCGCTGTTTGCTTGGAAACCAACCAAAAATTTAGCGTAGGTTGTCCAAAAACAATTTAAACTAAAGTTTGATCTAAGTGGCCTAGTTTATTTACAATGCCGCAAGCCGCTGCTTGTTCACGCAAGTTAATACAAGGAACCCCTAAATGGAAAATGTGGGTAGATTAATGAAAATACAAAAAATCAAGTTAATAAAACAGCTTGGATGGATATCCGCATTTCTTTCAACATCGTTGGCCAGCCCTGTCTGTTTGGCAGCTTATCAGCTTAACCTAACACCAGGTGTGACATCGACGAGTCATGATATTTATCATTTGCATATGACTATCTTATGGATATGTTGTGTCATCGGTGCTTTGGTATTTGGTGTCATGATATACGCACTGATTAAGCACAGAAAAGCTGCCGGACATCAAGCCGTGCCTTTTCATGAAAGCACGACAGTGGAAATTATTTGGACCTTAGTCCCTTTTATTATTTTGATAGCAATGGCCTTCCCCGCTACCAAAGTATTAATCAAAATGGATGATACTTCTAAATCTGATCTCAGCATCAAAGTCACTGGGTATCGTTGGTACTGGCAATATGAATACTTAGATGAAGGCGTGAGTTTTTTCAGTTATTTAACAACGCCTGATGATCAAGTCAATAATAGACAAACCAAAAATGAGCATTACTTACTCGAAGTCGATGAGCATATGGTGATACCAGTAGGCAAAAAAATTAAAATCTACACCACAGCAAGTGATGTGATTCACTCTTGGTGGGTGCCTGCTTTGGGATTAAAAAAAGATGCGATTCCTGGCTTTATTAACGAAGTATGGACCATTGTAGATAAACCCGGTCTTTATCGTGGTCAATGTGCCGAACTCTGCGGTGCAAAACATGGTTATATGCCTATTGTGGTTGAAGCGAAATCTGAAGAAGATTATCGCGCTTGGGTGGCCGCTAAATTAAAAGCACAAGAAGAGAAAAAAGCCGCTGAAAATCAAGTTTACACCAAAGAAGAATTGATTGCAGAAGGTGAAAAGGTCTACTTGTCTGTTTGCGCGATGTGCCATCAACCAAATGGCCAAGGTGTTCCACCTGCCTTCCCTTCATTGGTCACCAGCCAAATAGTGGGCAATAAAGACCGATTAAAAGAACATATTCATAACGTTATCTTTGGTAAAAACGCGATGCCAGCTTTCGGACCTCAAAAATCTGATCTTGAAATTGCAGCCGTGATTACTTATGAACGTAACGCTTGGGGACACAACACCGGCGATGTGGTTCAACCAAAAGATGTTAAAGCACTAAGAGATCAAAAATAGGAACTCGATTATGAGCATGGATATTACTCATCACGAACACAACCATGATCATGCAGATCATGGTCCTGCAAAAGGGTTTAGCCGTTGGTTACTCACCACCAATCATAAAGACATTGGTAGTATGTATTTAATACTGAGTCTTATTATGTTTTTTATCGGTGGTACGCTGGTGATGCTCATTCGAGCAGAATTATTTAAACCCGGCATGCAATTACTTCATCCTGAATTTTTTAATCAAATGACCACCATGCATGGTTTGATCATGGTATTTGGTGCCATTATGCCTGCTTTCGTCGGTCTGGCGAATTGGTTAATCCCCATTATGGTCGGTGCACCAGATATGGCACTGCCAAGATTAAATAACTGGAGCTTTTGGATTTTAGTCGCTGCCTTTTGTATTTTAGGCAGTACTTTGTTTATGCCAGGCTCTGCACCTAACTTTGGTTGGACATTCTACGCCCCCCTCTCAACAAAATTTGGTCCCAACAGCACTGACTATTTTATTGTTTCGATACATTTAATGGGTATGTCATCTATTATGGGTGCCATTAATGTCATCGCAACTATTTTAAATATGCGTGCGCCTGGCATGACGTTGATGAAGATGCCTATTTTTTGCTGGACTTGGCTTATCACGGCATTTTTGTTAATTGCGGTAATGCCCGTATTAGCAGGTGCGGTTACGATGATGCTAACGGATAGACATTTTGGTACGTCTTTCTTCAATGCAGCAGGTGGTGGTGATCCGGTGCTGTTTCAGCATATCTTTTGGTTTTTTGGACACCCAGAAGTCTATATTATGATTTTGCCTTCTTTTGGTATTGTCTCTCAAATTTTACCGACTTTCGCACGCAAGCCTCTATTTGGTTATGCCTCGATGGTTTATGCCACTTGTTCCATTGCCCTATTGTCTTTTATCGTATGGGCGCATCACATGTTTACAACAGGAATGCCGTTACAAGCTGAATTATTTTTTATGTATGCCACCATGTTGATTGCTGTGCCCACTGGTGTAAAAGTCTTTAACTGGACTGCGACCATGTTTAAAGGGTCGATGACCTTTGAAACGCCGATGTTATTTGCCATTGCGTTTATTATTTTATTTACCATGGGTGGATTTTCAGGCTTAATGCTGTCGATTACCCCTGCTGATTTCCAATATCACGATACTTATTTCGTTGTCGCACACTTTCATTATGTTTTGGTGCCAGGTGCTTTATTTAGTATCTTTGCTGCCACTTACTATTGGCTGCCAAAATGGACCGGTCATATGTACAATGAAACACTCGGTAAACTGCATTTTTGGTTATCGGTTATTTCTATTAATATGACTTTTTTCCCTATGCACTTTTTAGGTTTAGCAGGTATGCCACGCCGTATTCCTGACTATGCTTTGCAATTTGTTGAGTTTAATCAATTGGCCAGTATAGGTGCGTTTACCTTTGGCTTAACTCAACTTATATTTGTGTACAACATTATTCGTACTGCAAGAGGTGGCAAACAAGCCACGCCTCAAGTATGGGAAAACGCGGAAGGCCTAGAGTGGACACTGCCCTCTCCTGCGCCTTATCACACTTTCAGTACACCACCAAAAGTAGATTAATCATTATGAGCACCATTTCGCCTGAGACTAAAAATAAAAAAATCAAAAAACATTTTTGGATTTTAATTGCCATTGTTTTTGGTATGTTTATTTTTTGTTATGCATTGGTGCCTTTTTATAATGTATTATGCAAAGCCACTGGCTTTAATGGCAAAGTAGAAACCATCGAAGCCAATGCCAAAGAAATCGCTAAGTTCAAAGTCGATAAAAATCGAACCATTATGGTTGAACTGATGACAACCTTGAATGAACAAATGCCTGTTGAATTTACCTCAGAAAGATCTTCTCTTCCTTTGAACCCTGGACAAGTGGTCAGAACCAGTTATACCGTAAAAAATTTAACCGACAAACCTATTGTGGTTCAGGCCATTCCTAATGTGATGCCTGGTCTTGCTGCTCAACATTTTCGAAAATTAGAATGTTTTTGTTTTCAAAAACAACCTTTAGGACCTTTAGAAGAAAAAGTCATGCCCTTAGTGTTTACTATCGATCCGATTTTACCGGATAAATTTGGCACTGTTGCGCTGTCTTATACTTTATTTGATATTACTGAAAGCTAGGAGGCTTTTAACATGACCCACGCCAAGAGCTATGAGCATTATTATGTCCCCGCCCAAAGTAAATGGCCTGCTGTGGGTGCCGTTGGACTTGGCGTAACAGTGCTGGGTATTGTTGGGTTAATTCACAATAACTGGTCGGGTCATTATTTATTTTTGGCCGGTATGTTAATTGTCTCTTATATGATATATGGCTGGTTCAGAGACGTCATTCATGAATCTATGAGCGGGCTATATAGCAAACAAATGGATCGTTCTTTCAGATGGGGAATGGCCTGGTTTATCTTTTCTGAATTGATGTTTTTTGCTGGTTTTTTTGGTGCCTTATTTTACACTCGAAATTTATCCGTGCCATGGTTAGGTGGAGAAGGCGTAAAAGTTGCCACACATGCCTTACTCTGGCCAGATTTTAAATCGACTTGGCCTTTGCTTACCTTTCCTGATGCTAAGCTTTTTCCTAGTCCAAGAGAAATTATCGATACTTGGGGACTGCCTGCGTTAAACACGGCCATCTTGTTGACGAGTGGTGCAACCATCACATGGGCACACTGGGGACTCACCAAAAAATTCAATCCCAAACAAGTGGTTTATGGTCTATTTTTTACGGTTGCCTTAGGTATCACCTTTTTGAGCTGTCAGGCTTATGAATATTATGAAGCCTATCATCATATGGGGCTCACATTAGGCTCAGGCATTTATGGTTCTACCTTTTTCATGTTAACAGGCTTCCATGGATTTCATGTGACGATCGGTACGATTATGCTTATCGTGATTTTGTTGCGTGCCATGAAAGGGCATTTTAAACCTGAGCAACACTTCGCTTTTGAAGCCGTTGCTTGGTATTGGCATTTTGTCGATGTCGTCTGGTTATTTTTATTTATTTTTGTTTACTGGCTCTGATGCTGGTTGCTTAGGGATATCTGCCACAGGGTTTATGCCGTGTGGCTTTATCCAACCCATCACAAAACACACAATCAAAAACACAAACAAAAAAATCGATAATCCAATTCTCACCGTTAACGCTTTGGCTGTTTTGGCTGGATCGCTTTGTTTATCTTTCGCTTTAAGTAAATTAAATAATGCCAAAAACAATGCACCGGTAATGGCCGCAAAAATAATATAGATAATATAATGAGTCATGTTTGTTTTCCTAAAGTCTCTGAGTTGAGGTTTTTATAGCTTTCATGATAGGAGTGAATAGATAAAAGAGAGAAGAGATTATGCCTCCTCTAAATTAGCCTGAAGCACCCTCATAAATTTGACACCTTTAAATAATCGGCCAGCAAAATCACTGAGTGGGCGTTTTATTTCTTGATTGAGACCAAAATAAATTAAACCATTAAATTCCGTTTTTGTTTCTTCACCAGCAAAAATACCAGCATGAGCTGTCCCTATTATTTCTTTTTTTCTCTCTTTATCAAGAAAAACACCGGTATATGAAGGAGGAGTTTGATTATTTGCGTTTGGTCTCCAATAAAAATGCCGAGTGGCATGGTAAAAATAAATTTCATTATTTTCTATATGCGCGATTGCAAGATGAGAAATCATTACAGGAGAAGTCAAACCAGCTTTTGTAATGGGCCCTTCTGAAAGTAAAATAATATCTCCATTTTTAACCTTTGATTTATTTATGTTTCTTAAACAATCAACAGAAATAAATATTTCTGTTATTAACCGCTCTCCAAAGCGTGGTGTAACGTAACTAGTGTCTTTATCATGAATTATGTTTCTTTTAAATCGACTAATATTTACACTAATTTCAATCAAATCTTCTTTGGAGGCAATTTCTTGGGTTATGTCTTTTAGCAATCCAATGTCAACTGCATTTAAAAGAAGGGATTCTTCAGCAAAATCTAGTATATTTCCTACATCTGGATTATTGTTAAGGTATTGATTACTATTTGAGATATATCGTATCTTATATAGATTGAAAACATATTCATCAAAATTTTTTGCACTGGCCAAGGCAAGCATATTATAAACATATGTTATACAATCCATAGAATGTAGCCTAACCCTAAGCACATTTTCTGGAGGAATAGGAGACATTGATTCAAATTCAAATTTTGTTCCTATAAAATTTTGTACTATTGAATACAATCTCTCTGATGGATCGGTATATTTTTCATGCGTATTTTTCAGTAATCTAGTAATAGATTCCTGCGACCATTTTCCCAATTCAAGCAGGCAGTTAAAACCTTTTATATTTGGATAATGAGTTAGTTCTTTATTCGACATATGAAAGAACCTTAAAATTATTTTTTTGTGTTTTTGAAATGTTAAGAGTTCGATTTAATAAGAAAACACCCAAAATGCATCCAATAAAACCAAAAACCGCTAAAATAACATAGAGACCAATCTCATTCTGGCTTTGGTTAAATCCAGACTGGATAAATGGGGACACTATTTTTTCTGCCAAGGGTCCTGCTAATAATAAAGTCAGAATACATGTGATTTGCAATATTAACCCCTGAATAGATAATATTTTTCCAAAGTCTTCCTGAGCAACTTGATTTTGCCACATGGTATTAGCACATCCACTTTGTGTGGGAACAAAGAAAAAATGGATAAAAAGTACAATAGCTAGCAAAAGCGGATTTAAAAAAATAGTTCCTATAAACATAAATATACTTTGAATGATTAGGCTTGTTGGTAAAAATAACTCAGGACAGTATTGATACTTTTTTGTTAAATATTTACTGCCTAAAAATGCACCAACCCCTCCACAAGCTGTCATGGCACCAGCCTCAAGTGAAGTATATTTTGATAAAGCTAAAGGGATAATATACACCCCTAATAAACTTGTATAGATTAAAGAAAACTGCATACAAATAATTGAATACAACATAGCAGGATTATGAATTATATTTTTTATTGCGTAACCAAAATACTTAAAAATACCAATTGAGTTTCTTTTTTGAGCACCTGGGACCACTTCCGGTAATAAGAAAACCGTAGAAAGAGAAATCAAAAAAGTAATCAAATTAAAAACTATTAGAAATTCGAGTTCTACATATAAAATCAAAAATCCCGCTAATAAAGGTGCGATAAGACGAGGTAATGTTTTTCTTAAATTAATTATAGTATTATACCTAACTCTTTTTTTAGGATCTACCACACATCCAGCTAGAGAGCCAAGCGCAATCGTTTGTGTGATGCTTACTATAGTACACAGAGCAACATAACCATATAATAGACTTCTAGTTAAACTATTACATAGATAGGCAAACAACAGAGCTAGCAATAAAATAAAAAATAGTATGTCACATATTGCAAGTATTTTTTTTCTTGAAAAAGAATCTACAATCACGCCAGAAAAATATGAAAATATTATGCTTGGCAATGATTGAAAGAAATATAATAAAGAGAGACTTGTTACACTTCCTTCTTGCTTAAAAATCCATATTCCTAATGCAAAACCCGTGATTGCGCTTCCAAAATTTGAAAGTAATTGGGTTTCTATTGCAAAAAGAACTTTTTTTTCACTATCCCAATTTCGCAGAAACATACTTCTCATCTCTTAATAAATTACATAAATTTTCAAGATCCTGTGAATCTGCCTTTTTAAAATCATGAGATGATATATAGCCTTCATACTTATCAAAATATTTATCTATATTAGATTTAATTGGTGTCCATGCTTTTGCTGTTGCGGTACCATGCATAGGGAATAATTTAGCATGAACATGATTGACACCATAACCTTCAAAAACCATTGCCGTTCTTTCTACATCTTCAAATTTATCATCTAATATTTTAGCTACTTTTTTTGATGCAATCATCAGTTCTGAAAGAACTTCATCACTTAGATCAAATGCATAACTTGGAAAATGCTCTTTGGGAACAACTACTGAAGCCCCTAACGTATTTGGAAAAATAGATAGAAAAGCAATATGCTTCTCATCTTCCCAAAATGTATATGATTTTTCTGTACCTTCCACTATTTTACAAAAAATACAATCTGACATCTTAGTCTCCTTCTTTGATAACATATTTTATATTTGACAAATTGAACACGCAGGATGCAGCAAGTTATTTTGTCGTTGTACCTCAAGATTGTGTGTCCAAACTCCAATTCGATCGTTTAATGACTGAATTGTCCCAAAATTTCCCAAAAATTTAAGAATATCCAATGAAGCAAGGGCACTTGCCAACATATTAACAGCACCTATTGATGGTGCTTGGTAATTAGAATTTATATCTCTCATTAATTGATTATAGGACTGATCTAGTGAAGATGATTTTGCTATATTATCTTTGCTGAAACATTCATAACATGCGCTACTCCCTGGTACAAAAATTGGTCCCCATACAGCAACATCTTGAACATAACCCACATTAATAAAAGGTATCTTTTTTTCATAACAAATCAGATTTAATTGATTCATTATGCGGCCTGAATCACCTGAAATAACAACAAGATCATTTTCTGGCATTAAATCAAACTTATTGTTTGAATCGGCTTTGTTGAATAAATAGCCACGGATACGAATTAAGCTTGTTTTATGACAAGCA
>CAYSTH010000005.1:0-37826 GCA_964433995.1 uncultured Francisellaceae bacterium
CTGAGCAAAACAATAAAGGCGACAAAATCTCTGGAAAAATCAAATCCATCACTGATTTTGGTATTTTCATTGGTCTTGAAGGCGGCATAGATGGCCTAGTGCATTTATCTGACATTTCTTGGAACATTCCAGGTGAAGAAGCGGTTCGTCAGTTTAAGAAAGGCGATGAATTAGAAGCAGTGATTCTATCTGTTGATCCAGAAAGAGAGCGTATTTCTCTTGGTATTAAACAATTAGAATCAGACCCTTATTCTCATTATCTAGCTGATCATGCTAAAGGCACTATGGTAGTGGGTAAAGTGACTGCAGTTGATGCTAAAGGCGCAACGATTGAACTTGCTGAAGGCGTAGAAGGCTACTTAAAAGCTTCTGAATTAGCAAAAGAACGCGTTGAAGATGCCAGAACATTATTGACTGTTGGTCAAGAAGTTGAAGCTAAATTTGTTAACGTTGACAGAAAAAACCGTCAATTAATGTTGTCTATTAAAGCCAAAGAAAATCAAGAAGAAGCAGATGCACTTCGTGATTACACTCGTGGCAGCAGCAAAGACGGTCAAGCTGGTAGCGCGACTTTAGGAGATATCCTAAAAGAGCATATGGGCGATAAAGACGAATAAATTTATTCTTTAAGTTTATTTGCTTATTTAAAAACGGCAGGGGTAAAACCCTGCCGTTTTTTTTTAACTGTTTTTTTGTTTAAAATCTGATATTTTACAAGGGCATAGAAATAGGGAATAAGTAGCATGCGTATTATAAAATGGATAATAATAGTCAGCTTAATTGCTCTGGCAGCTGTTTTTTCTGCTTTAAATTCTCAACCTGTTGACATTAATTATTTTACGGGCAAACAAACATTTCCGTTGGCCTTTGTCTTATTTTTAGCTATGTTTGTTGGTGTCGTATTTGCTTCTCTTTTTTTAGCACCTCAATTATTTATGGTTAAGCGCCGAGTCAAACAACTACGCGCAAAATTAAATAATGCAGAACAGCCAACTTGATTCAACACAGAAACTGAATAGAGTGTCTTAATCATGTGGGAAGCACTTTTTTTATTGTTACCAATAGCCGCCTTATCTGGATGGTGGATAGGAAAAAGATCGCGTCAGATGGCATGGTCGTCTTTAATCCATTCGGACGTTAATTTACCTATAAAAAACAAGGAAATCTTAGAAGGTACAGCCGACGGGGTAGAAACGACATTGGCATTGGGTGCTCTGCTTAGAAAAAGAGGAGAAGTGGGTAAAGCGATTTATCTACATCAACAATTAGCAGAAAACCCGAATTTATCTGCAAGACAAAAAATTCAGTATATGTATGAACTTGCTCAAGATTATATGCGCGCAGGGGTTTATGATAGAGCTGAAAACTTGTTTTTACAATTGACTCAAAATGGAAATAAATCACCCGAAAGCAGTTTACAATATCTTATCGAAATTTATGTGCGTGAAAAAGATTGGTCAAAAGCCATTCAAACATGCCAACAGCTCGAAAAAATATCACGTCAGTCTCAAAGAGAATTGATGGCACATTTTTATTGTGAATTGGCAGAAATCGCTTATCAAAATTGTCAGCCCATGATAGCCATTTCTGAGCTTAAAAAAGCATTAGAGGTGAATACGTCTTCTGTGAGAGCCGGTCTTTTGATGGCAGATATTTCTATTTCTTTGCATCAGCATTCTAAAGCACTTCGTCATTTAAAAAAAATCCCTATACAAGATAAAGGTTTTATAACAGAGGCGATTCCTCAAATCGTATCTTGTTTTGAAAAATTGGGAAAAAATAATGCTTTACTCACTTATTTATATGAATTGTTAAAACAATGTCCGTCTATTGGTGTGGTATTGGCCATTGCAGAACAAATTAAAAAAAGAGAGAGTGAGCTGGTTGCTGCAAATTACCTGGCGGATTTTATGCGTCAACAACCTTCATTAAGAGGGTTAAATTATTTAGTCGACTTTCATTTGAGTCGTACAGCCGGAATGGTGAAAGAAGATTTATTAATACTGAAACAATTAATGGGTAACCTTATACTTAGTAAGCCAACTTATCAGTGTGTGCAGTGTGGTTTTGGTTGTAAAAAATTGTTGTGGCAATGCCCCAGTTGTCGAACTTGGGGACAAATTAAGCCCAATCAAATTTAATTATGTATAAAAGTTATGTAAATAATTATATAATAGGGCAAATTCATAAAACGTTGATATAACCGGGTAAATGTTATGGCTACTTCCAAGATCATTATTGCTTTAGATTTAGAAAACGCCTCTCAGCTCGATGCATTGTTGGCCAAATTATCTCCTCAAGATTGTATTCTTAAAATTGGCAAAGCCATGTTTGCGGCCAAAGGCCCGGCATTTGTACAGATGCTGATTCAGCAAGGTTTTGACATTTTTTTAGATCTTAAATTTCATGATATTCCTAATCAGGTGGCTCATGCCGTTATCGAAGCCGCAAAATTGGGCGTATGGATGGTTAATGTACATGCATTAGGTGGCAAGCAAATGATGCTTGCGGCTAAAAAAGCATTAGATATTTATCAATCTGAACATGGAAAGCGCCCCCTATTAATTGCGGTGACCATTTTAACCAGTCACGACGCTTTAGATATTCAAGACATTGGTTTACAAGGAACAGTGAAAGACAACGTATTACGTTTGGCTAAGCTTGCCAAACAGTGTGAATTAGATGGCGTGGTCTGTTCAGCGCAAGAAGCAGCATTAATCAAAGCATCAGAGAATTGCGGTCAAAACTTTATTACTGTCACACCAGGTATTCGTTTAGACATGGATGCAAGTCAAGATCAAAAAAGAATCATGACGCCAGAAGCAGCGATAGAATTAGGAGCTGACTACTTAGTCATAGGGCGTCCCATCACAGGTGCCAACGATCCCATGTCAGTTGTAACAGCTATTAATCAGTCTATTACGCATCAAGAGGTTTAAAAATGATGTTTGATTGGACCATAAAAAACTGGGTGGTATTCAGCTTTATTTTATACGGATTATCCATTGCCTCTATCGGCATTTATTCTCGTTATGCCATTAATCGTGGCATTTTAGATTTACCTAATTCGCGTTCTTCACATAAAGCAGTTACGCCAAGAGGAGCTGGTTTTCCTGTGGTGTTATTGTGGGGGCTTTTGCTGGGTTGTGTTATATATCAATTCCACTTATCTTACCAAACATTACTTCTTTTTGGACCTGCTTTAATCGTAGGTTACTTAGGATTTATAGACGATCGTAAATCACTTCCTGCTATTCCAAGGCTTTTGGTACATATTTTATCAGCCGTCATGGTATTAATTGCACTGGGTGCAACAAAAGAATATATCTTACCCTTAACTTTTTTACCTATTTGGGCTGTTTTTTTAATATTAGCAATGGGCATAGTCTGGTTTACTAATTTGTTTAATTTTATGGATGGCATGGATGGGATAGCGGGCTCAGAAGCTTTATTCTTTTTTGGATTGGCCAGTTATATCTTTTGGCAGACCGGTAGTGATGCCTTGATGCTGTTGAGTTGGGGTTTATTTGCCCTAATGGCTGGGTTTCTTACTTGGAACTGGCCACCTGCGAAGGTTTTTTTAGGCGATACAGGTAGTGGCTTTTTGGGCATGTTAATGGCCATTTTTGCTTTAGTAGGAACAACTTACTACGGTGTGTCTATTTTTGTTTGGTTAATTGCTTCTGGGGTGTTTTGGTTCGATGCCAGTATCACCTTATTGAGAAGAGGGCTGAATAGAGAAAATATTTTAACGGCGCATTGTTCTCATGCCTACCAACGTTTATTGCAGCGTCAATTTACGCATCGAACTGTTTTGTTCATGATGAATATTGTAAATGGTTTACTCGCATGGATGGCTTTTACAGTCTTTCATCAGCCTGAGTTGGGCATAACGATGTTTATTTATGCGTGTATGCTGCTCACAGGATTATATTTAATTGTAGAATATTTAAAGCCCATGTTTAAAACTTGGCATTCAACTTAGCAAAAAAAAAACAATAATCATACAGGGAGTGTGAAATGCTTAAATGGGATGGCTTAAAACTCAGATGGCGTAGTCGTTGGTCTGCTTTCATTTTTGATGCGATGTGTATTCCCATTGCATGGATAGGGGCATATTGGCTGCGTTTTAATTTAGGTCATATTCCAAGTGATATGCTAGCAGAAAGTACAAAGTTTTTACCTTGGGTGTTTGCTATACAGGTTATCTCTTTTTATGTTTTTGGATTGTATAGAGGCGTGTGGCGCTTTGCTTCACTACCAGATTTGAGCAGAATTATTAAAGCTATTTTAGTGGGGAGCTTTTTTCTTATCAGCGTGCTGTTTTTAAGCACGCGTCTCGAAAATATCCCTCGTTCAGTTTTTCCTATATACAGTATGGGATTATTGATTTTACTCGGTGGTGCCAGGTTTGGTTTTAGATGGTTAAAAGACAATAGAGGCATGTTTCAAGAAACAGAACAAAATGTATTAATCGTTGGTGCGGGCACAGCAGGAGAGGCCATTGCACGCGATCTACTACGAACTTTCCCTGTTTTGCGCCCAGTGGTTTTTATTGACGATGATCCTAAAAAAATTGGCAGAGATATTCATGGCATTCCAGTCTTAGGTAAAATAGATCAAATTGAAAAAGTGGCTAAGAAATTTAAAATAGATAGAATTTTAGTGGCCATTCCTTCAGCAAATGCCGCCAAAATGAGAAGAATTATTTCATTTTGTGAAAAAACGAAAATGCCAATACAAACTTTGCCAAGTGTCGATGATTTAATTAATGGCAAATTAAGTGTACAGTCTTTGCGAGAAATTTCGCTCGAAGATTTGTTAGGCAGAGATCCTGTTCAGCTCGAAAAAGCCTTAATCGAAAAAACCATAGAAAATAAAATTATCTGTGTGACTGGCGGGGCCGGCTCTATTGGCTCTGAGCTATGTCGTCAAATTTTAAAGTTCGAACCTAAAAAATTAATCATTTTAGATAATTCAGAATATAATATTTTTCAATTACAACGTGAATTTGAAAAAATCGTGCCGAATAAAATGGCAGATATTATTTTTTATTTAGCAGATGTGTCTGATAATAATGAATTAGATTTTTTATTTACCCAGTATCAACCCAAGGTGGTTTTTCACGCAGCTGCTTACAAGCATGTGCCTATATTAGAACCACAACTTCGCTCCGCCATTAAGAATAATATTTTAGGGACTTATCGTATTGCAGAAAAAGCCAAATCATATGGCGTAGAAGCCTTTGTATTGGTCTCGACAGATAAAGCAGTAAATCCGAGTAATATTATGGGCGCAAGTAAACGCATTGCTGAAATGGTATGCCAGTATTTTAATGTTTTAGGCAGCACAAAATATATTACGGTTCGATTTGGTAATGTATTGGGCTCAAGAGGCTCAGTCGTTGAAATATTTAAACAGCAACTTAGCCAAGGTGGCCCCATTACAGTCACTCACCCCGATGTTACCCGTTATTTTATGACAATCCCTGAGGCTGCACAGCTTATTTTACAGGCATTTAGCCAAGGTAATGGCGGAGAATTATTTGTTTTAGATATGGGTGAATCTGTCAATATTACTTATTTGGCCGAACAAATTATTAGGTTAGCAGGTAAAAAGCCCATCGAAGAAATCGATATTGTGTATTCAGGGCTCAGACCAGGTGAAAAATTGCACGAAGAACTTTTTTATGAGCAAGAACCTAGTTTGCCTACACAAAATAGCAAAATTATGTTGGCAAAGCCTAAAAAATTACCAGCTGATTTTGCAAATCAAATTATTGAATTGTTTGATACTTTATCAGAATCCGACACAGTCAAATTAACTCATTTGATGCTGTCTTTTTTACAAGATGGTGCTAAAAACATGCACAAGGTGGCTTTATCATGATCCAAAACAAAAAAATTACTAAAGCTGTCTTTCCTGTCGCAGGTTTAGGTACGCGTTTTTTGCCTGCAACAAAGGCAAATCCCAAAGAAATGTTGCCGATTGTCGATAAGCCGATTATTCAATATGCGGTAGAAGAAGCCATAGCAGCAGGCATTACCGATTTAATTTTTGTGACAAACCATTCTAAACGCGCAATAGAAGATCATTTTGACACAAATTTTGAATTAGAATATCAGCTTGAAAAAAACAAAAAATTTGATTTGTTACATCAGGTAAAATCTATCCATCCTGATAAAATTAATTGTATTTATATCAGACAATCACAACCGTTAGGATTAGGGCATGCTATTTTGTGCGCGCAATCGTTAATAGGGCAAGATCCTTTTGCAGTGATACTAGCAGATGATCTGATTGATTCTGCTCAAGGTTGTTTGTCTCAAATGGTGCAAGTATACCAAGAAATTCAACAGTCGATTATTGCCGTTGAAAAAGTGCCTTTAAATAAAACCAATCAATATGGGATTATTTCAGTTCCTGATAATTTTAGCCGAATTGCCAAATTAAATGGTATTGTCGAAAAGCCTACTTCAGAAAAAGCACCTTCTAATTTAGGGGTAGTGGGTCGATATGTTTTAGATGCAGATATTCTAGATATTCTGCAAGGCATGATGAAAGAACGTGAATCCTCTAATACTCAAAATAAATCTGAATTACAATTAACCGATGCGATATCAAGACTATTAACCCATAAACAAAACGAAGTCTACGGCTATCGTTTTGAAGGCAAGCGTTTTGATTGTGGGAGCAAAGCCGGTTATGTTTTGGCAACCTTACATTATGGTTTAAAACATCCTGAAGTTAAAAATGAGCTCAAAGAGGCTCTCAATACTGAATTTGTAGAGTTAAATTAAATTGGTAAAAAATAACACGATATAAATGGTACTAGTTCAGATTTATTTTTTTAAGTGCCATTGTTTTGATTGATATGACTCAAAAATAAGGAGTATAGTATTAAGTAGGTAGACTGGTTTTTAGCCAGCAATGTGTAGTTGCATTCAATTAAGTGGTTGACTCGCAGTATGAAAAAGCCACCAGACAACACTGAAGACGGAAGTAGTAGGCCAGAAGAATCTTCTTCAGAGCTTCCCGTCTTTCAGCAATTCTCAGAACCTGAATCGTTTGTCAGTGTGGCACAAGTATTCAAAAAAATTAAGTTAATGATTACGGGTGATCCCGTCGTACAAAACTCTTCAAAAGCTAAAACGCAAGAACTCAATCATTTTATTAACAACCCCGAAGCAAAAAGCAATTTAAATACGCCTGATTTAAGAATAGAAACGTTTGAAGCCAATCAATTTTCAAAATCTATTTTATCCATTTGGCGTGCAAAAGCAGAAAATGAAAAAGAAGGCTCTCATAATAAAGATAAGCTAACCAATATTTATCCTATTGCTTCAGCTAAAAAAAACGATCCTAAAAGACAGTAAAATTATTTACTTAAAATGATAATTAAATTTTAAACCGTAACTACGTTGAGATTTTGCGTGCTGTCCTTCTTCTCCAACTTCTTCAAACTCATAAAAATCAGAAACTTGAGAGAATTTTAAAGGGCGAGATTTGACTTTGCCTGGTTTAACCGTAAATTGATCAGTGATTTGTACTCGAGTAAGAGAACGAAGTTGATACGATTGTTGTTTAAGCCAATTTGCAGATTCTGATTTTGCGTTATGGTTAGTGGTTTTTTCTTTGTCAAATTGCTGAAGCGCTGAATTATTTTCTAGGGTATCTTCTAATGTATCTAGTCTATCCAACCAATCTAATGTGCTTTTGGTTGGTTTTAAAATATCATGAATATTTTTTGCAGAAGCACACGGTAAAAAGCCAAAAATCACCAAAAAAATGGAAGAATAATAAAAGGCAATTAAATCAGAACCATCCGTGGTGCTTTTCATGCATTTTTCCTGTTATCTTAACCAAGAGGTTATGTAGCCAGGTACCTTGTTTTCATATTATTTTATGAGTATCAGTTTACTATTACTCTAGTCAATAAATGATAATTAGCCAAACCACTTATTTTTATAGGATGATTTTTTTGACTCTGCTTAAAAAGCTAGTTATACATTATTTCTTATGACAACCAAGATAATGAAAAGTAGCCTGGGGCCTAAAAGAGATGTAGGACAGCAATTTGAAACAATGGCACTCAATTTTTTAATTGGAAAAGGATTGAGACTTGTCACAAAAAACTTCAATTGCAAAACAGGTGAAATAGATTTGATTATGCTCGATGACAAGACAGTGGTCTTTGTGGAGGTGCGATACCGAAAAAATACCAATTTTATGTCAGCTATCGAAACAATCAATTTTTTCAAACAGCAAAAATTAATTCGGACAGCTGAGTTCTTTTTAGCTTATCATTTGCGAAGATATAATTTAACTAACTTTATTTATTCTCGATTTGATGTGGTAACAATAGAAGGAATCTCACCAGATTTGAAAATATCCTGGATAAAAAACGCATTTTGAGTAGAATATAGGCTCATCTTCATTTTAAATAAGATAGCCAAAACATGACAGATTCAACGATTTTAGATACACCCGTTTCAAATAATACCTACGTAGACAGAATTCGCTTGCTTTTTGCTCAGAGCATAGAAGCTAAGCAGACTGCCTCAACTATTATGCCTGAGGCGATAGCAAAAGCAGCTCAAATAATGATATCTGCTTTAAAGCAAGGCAACAAAATTTTGTGTTGTGGTAACGGAGGCTCTGCAGCGGATGCACAGCATTTTTCGGCAGAGTTGCTCAATCGATTTGAAAAAGACAGAAAAAGCCTAGCCGCGATGGCGTTAACAACTGATAGCTCCACCCTCACTTCTATTGCAAACGATTATGATTATCATCAAATTTTTTCTAAACAAATAGAAGGCTTGGGTAGGCCTGGCGATGTGTTATTGGCGATTAGCACAAGTGGACAATCTGAAAATATTATTCGTGCTATCAAGATGGCACAAGAGAATAATATGACCGTTGTCGCCTTAACAGGGAAAGATGGAGGTAAAATCCCGTATTATCTTACTGAAAATGATTCAGAGTTAAGAGTCCCTTCTCATACGACAGCAAGAGTACAAGAAATACATATTTTAACTATCCATTGTTTATGTGACTTAATAGAAAAACAATTATTTTCTTGATGCAATAGAGGAGTTTATACTATGCAATCTAGATCAATAAAAAAATTAGGTGCGTTGGCACTCATCATGATGAGTTTGTCAGGATGTGCAGCTGTTGTGGTTGGTACGGCAGCAACAACAGGCGCAGTGGTTTCTCAAGATAGAAGAACAACAGGGGCCGTTGTAGAAGATAGTTCTATTGAATATAAAGCGAAGAGCATTGTTGATGCGTTAACGCCTACACATCAACGTGAAAAAGTACATGTTAATGTGATTAGCTATAACGGCAATGTTTTATTACTAGGCCAAGTGCCAAATGATATTTTTGTTCATAAAATTATCCCAGAAATTAAGCAAATTCCTAAAGTCAATAAAGTGATTAATGAATTAACATACGATCCTGCAACCAGCTTACTGGTTCGTTCAAATGATTCGATGTTAACCACTAAAGTTAAAGCAGCTATGATGATGCAATCAGACAGAATTAATGCAACACGCGTTAAAGTGGTGACAGAAAATTCGGTTGTGTATCTCATGGGCATTATCAGTAAAGACGAAGAAAAAATAGCCGTTGACATTGCAAGACATGTTAAAGGCGTTAAAAAAGTCGTTAAAATATTTGAATACATGCCTACCTAGTTGATGATAGAAAAATAAATAAGAGGCTTAATAATATGCCGTTACCCGCTGAGTTTGTGAAAAGATTAACATCATTCTTTCCAGCGGGTTCGGTATTAACCGATCCTGCCGATTGTCTTGCTTATGGATATGACAATTCTCGTAAACAATATTTGCCTGATGGCGTTGTTTTTGCCACCACGCACCAACAAGTGGTCGATTTAACCACATTATGTGCTGAATTTGAGATTCCGCTTATCACAAGAGGAAGAAGTACCAATACAGTGGGCGGCACGTTACCAATATATGGTGGTATCGTTCTTTCGCTCGAGAGAATGAACAAAATATTAGAAATGTCTCCAGCGAATCGTTATATGGTTGTTGAACCAGGTATTTTAAATGCACAAGTTCAAGCTGAAGCGGCGAAACATGGATTATTTTGGGCACCCGATCCCACTAGCAGCGCCTATTCTTGTATTGGTGGAAATTTAGGTTGTAATGCAGCCGGCCCAAGAGGTGTGAAATATGGCACAACTCGTGAAAATATATTAGGACTCACTTTTGTTTCTGGTGAGGGTAAAACGATTCATTCTGGTGTGTACACCACAAAGGGCGTAGTAGGTTATGACTTGGCTCGATTGATGATAGGTTCTGAAGGGACATTAGGTATTATCACTAAAGCCATTTTAAAACTTAGCCCTATCCCTGAAAAAATCGCCACCATGAGAGCTTTATATACAAATAACCAAAGTGCGGTAAGAGCTGTGGCAAATATCATGGGACAAGCTGTTACGCCTTGTGCAGTAGAATTTGCCGATCATCACTGCATGGGTATTATCAAGCAAAGCCACCCTGGGGTTTTTCCAGATACAGCACAAGCGATGTTAATGCTAGAAGTAGATGGGCCCATTGCCGCACTTGAAAGCAATATAGAAGCCATTAAAAAAGCAGCCAGTTTGCCAGAAATGATAGATTTTCAAATTGCTCAAAGTAAACAAGAGCAAGATATTTTATGGCAAACACGAAAATCACTTTCTCAAAACTTAAGAACGTTATCTCCTAATAAAATTAACGAAGATATTGTGGTACCTGTTTCTGAAATCGCGGTATTAATCGATTTTCTTGATGAAAAAGCAATACAGTTTGGTTTTAGAATTGTGAGCTTTGGTCATGCAGGAAATGGTAATTTGCATGTGAATTTATTAGTTGATCCTTATGATCTTATTGAAGGAGAAAAAGCAAAAGCTTGCTTAGATCAAATTTTTGATAAAGTGATTGCTTTAAAAGGCACTTTATCAGGCGAGCATGGTGTAGGCATAGAGAAAAAAGCCTATATTCATAAAGAGATAGACCCCATAACAATGGCTTTTATGAAAAACATTAAAACAGTTTTTGATCCTAAAGGTATATTAAATCCTGGGAAAATATTTCCTTAAGCTTTTAAATGAATAAAATAGAGCCAACCATTCCAAGTCCTACTGCTCCTATGCCTGCTTTTTGCCAACAAGAAAGTTCAAGTTCTTCTGAGGAAAAGAGGTAGATAGTACCACTGATAATAAGACCAGAGATGGTTATCACTGATTTAGCAATGGTTCTATTACTACCTGCCGAAATATTTTCTAGTTCAACTTCAGATATCAGTCTCATTAACAATCAACTCCCTTTGGTTTAATTTTGTCCGTTTATAATATATAGGCATTTTATCTGAGGAAGAGAAGAAGATCCAAAGATAATATAAAGTGCAAGTACACTTAAAATTAATTGAAGTAACTTTTCTGCCGAAGTTGTCCTAAACAGGTACCAAGTGAACTTTTTTAAAATAGCTGTATGCATACTCAGTGTCAAAAAGTGGAGCAAGAGTGAAAGGGCATTTGTTTAGTCAAACAATTCAACAATATTTGTCAGGGCATCTTATTAAGATCCCTGGGATATTTATGTTGCTATCATTTCTTGCATTGGTATTAAGTGCAACTTTGATAGAACCAAATCATTTTAAATACATCCTATATTTTTTAATCGGTTTAAATGTAGGTATGGCGATATTATGGGTTATTCTCGCTAATTTTTTCAAAGATCCCAAAATAGAGGATCAGATGACATCAAAAATGGGAGATAAGCCACATTCAGCTCAAGAAGTAGAAAATTTAAAAAAGCAATTAATGGAGCAAGAAAGAATTGCATCATTAGGTTTATTGCTGGCAGGTATTGCACATGAAATTAAGAATCCTCTTAATTTTATTAATAATTTTTCGGATATGAATATACAATTATTAGAAGAACTTAAAAGTGAAATTCATGATAAAACTTCAGAAGATAATTTGAATGATCTCATAGAAGACATAAAACAAAATAACACAAAAATTCATGAACACGGCAAACGAGCAGAGAACACAGTTAAAACCATGTTAATGCAGGCCAGACAACAAGAAGTGGGCAAAGAACCCACTGACATTAACCAATTACTCGAAGAGTA
This sequence comes from uncultured Francisellaceae bacterium, assembly GCA_964433995.1. Classification (GTDB taxonomy): domain Bacteria; phylum Pseudomonadota; class Gammaproteobacteria; order Berkiellales; family Berkiellaceae; genus CADEEZ01. Next base: position 12,154 of record CAYSTH010000005.1, read on the forward strand.
TATGAATTTAGCCTATCATGGGATTCGTTCTCAAGATACTTCATTTAATTTATCTATTAAAAAAAATTTAGATCCCAGTGTTGGCAAGGTGATGGCTTCACCACAATCTATCGGTCAAGTTTTTTTAAATATTATTAATAATGGTTGTTATGCTATTCATGATAAAAAAAATAAAAATAAAGAAAATGGCTATGTCCCCACAATGGAATTAACAACGCAAATCGATCCTAACAAAAAACAGGTTATTATTAAAATTAAAGACAATGGTAACGGGCTGCCAGAAGAGATTAAAAAAAATCTGTTTAAGCCGTTTCATACAACCAAACCGGCTGGCATTGGAACAGGGCTAGGGTTATACATCAGTAATGATATTGTCATGAATCAGCATCATGGCAGTATTGTCGTTGATTCACAACCAGGGGAGTTCACAGAGTTTACCATTTGTTTGCCTGTTTAAGTTTTAAGGAGAAACAGTGTGACTAAGATATTAATAGTAGATGATGAACCGGATGTAGAGTTGCTGATGAAGCAACGGTTTCGTCGTCAAATAAAAGAAAATGAATTTAGTCTGTTTTTTGCTCATAATGGAATCGAGGCATTAGATAGTTTAAGGAAAGATCCTGATATCAGAATGGTGATATCAGATATTAATATGCCAGAAATGGACGGGTTAACCTTGCTAGATAATATTCAAAAAGAATACCCTGATGTCATGGCAATTATTGTATCTGCATATGGTGATATGAATAATATTAGAACTGCAATGAACAGGGGGGCTTTTGACTTTGTCACCAAGCCAATCAACTTTGAAGATTTAACCACGACCATTAGAAAAACTTTAGATCACATTCAGCAATTATTGTTAGCTGAAAAAAATAAAAATAAACTAGAAAGTATTTTATACGAGTTAAATGTTGCACAAGAAATACAGCAATCTATTTTACCTAAAGAATTTATTGATAATAAAACGCTTCAAGTGCATGCCAAAATGACAGCCGCTAAACAAGTGGGCGGTGATTTTTATGATTTCTTTTGGATTAATGAAGAAGAATTAGGATTAGTGATAGCCGATGTTTCTGGCAAAGGTGTGCCAGCGGCATTGTTTATGACCGTATCAAGAACGTTGATTCGCGCGCATTCCACAACATATATTTCTCCTGGAAAATGTTTAGAGAAAGTAAATACTTTATTAGAAAAATCGAATTCAAACAACATGTTTGTCACGACTTTTTATGGCATTTTAAATGTGAAAACGGGTAAATTTATTTATTCTAATGGTGGACATAATCTACCCGTATTGGTTTCCAATAATCAGCTTAGCATGTTACCGGGAACTAAAGATATGGCACTTGGTATTTTGCCGCTCGATCATTTTGAAGAAAGTACAATTGAGTTAAAAAAGAATGATTTGCTGTTTTTATACACAGATGGTGTCACAGAAGCAATGAATATAGATGATCAATGTTTTGGTGAACAAGCCTTACAAAAAGTCTTAGAAACGAATTTAAACCTAAGTGCTTTTGAAACTATCAATAAAGTTGAAGAACAGCTTAAGCTCTTTACCATAGGTGCCGATCAAAGTGATGATATTACAATGTTGGCCATTCGTTACCTTGGCGACTAAACTAATTAATTATAGGGTTAGTTTTTATAAAACTGTAAAAAAATACATATGACTGATCAAACTGACACAACATTTGAGATGAAAATCTTAAACAAAAAAGACGAATTACGAAATTTGTTGACGAAAATCGACGAATTTTTAGCGCATAATTGTAAAAACCCGGCTTTGGTAAATAAAATTGTCATGTGTATGGATGAATTAGTGACGAATGTTATTTCGTATGCCTATACAGATAAAACAGAACATGAAATTCAAATTTCGGCTCAAGTCGATACAGTTAAGCATGAAGTAAGCATTACCATAAAAGATGATGGTGAAGAATTCGATCCAACTAATCCTAACAAACCTAATCTGCATCATTCAGTGCAGCAAAGACAAGTGGGTGGTTTAGGATTACATATCGTTTCATCGATTTTAGATAAAATGGTTTATCATCGTGAAAATGAAATGAATGTCCTCACTGTGACGAAGTCATTAATTTAATATAAAACTCAGGAAAGTATCCTTGAGAGGAGTGCATTATGACATTAGCAATCACTGAAAAAAATCAAGACAATAAATTAGTGGTTTATTGTGAAGGTAGAGTGGATAGCACCAATGCTAATATTTTTGAAGAAAAACTTTCTGCCATTATAGGGCAAGGCCAAAATAAATTTATTATTGATTTTCATAAAATCGCTTTTATTTCGAGTGCAGGATTGAGAGTATTATTAATTGCAGCTAAAAAAGTGAAACCGAATGGTGGCGCTATCATTTTGACTGGTCTATCGCCTGAAGTACAAGAAGTATTCGATATCAGCGGTTTTACCTCTATCTTTACAATACATAAAACAGTTGAAGAAGCTTTAACGAATTATTAATTAATAATAGGGAAAGGTAGTCACAAATGGATAGTAGCCGTGATAATAAGGGTAATGTGTAAGAAAGTAGTCTCGATGAAACAAGTATCCATCTCCCATCCCACCCGCGCCACTGACGACATAGGCATCTCTTCCCCAATCTCTTACGGAGAGATGATCAGCATCTGAGTAATCGTAAGACACCGTTGAGCAGCCAACCAGAGCAGTCATCAAAAACAACACAACTACTCTAGTCAACCACCAGTATAACATTGTATATACCTCGATTTATTTTATCGATCGTATAAATAACCACCAGCAGCACCCACACCTGCACCAACTAAGGCACCTGTGCCTACGCTACCGCCGGCAATGCCACTAATGGCAGCGCCACCGAGCGCACCAATACCAGCACCATAAGCGGTATTTTTTTCACGATGACTCATGTTTGCACAGCCTGCCAGCGCAATAGCGAGAACTGCCACTGATGCTATTTTTAGCACTGATTTTTTCATAGTGATATCCTCTTTTAAAAAAGTAATTCCACTAGGAATAGACCTGTCGAGTAAAAAAAAGTTCGTTAAAATAAGAGAAACTACAAGTGTGAATATTTACAGCATGAGTTTTATTTTTGGCCGAAATAGGGATAAAACATAAGCAATAATGATGAGAATAAAGATATGAACAAAATAAATGCCCCAGAAAACAGGCATAGACCGAAGTGGGTAAAAATAAGGGCCAATTATCCAAAAAATAAAAAACAAATGAAGTGTATATAGGGCTAAACTATGTTGCCCTAATAATGTTAAGGGTTTTGAGACAAAGAATAGAAAAGTGGTTATTTTATTTAAATTCAAAAAAGTTAAAATCATCCAAACAACAGGAATAGCAATACAGACAAAACTCAGTGTAGGAGGATAAAATAACTCTTGATAGCCATTAGGTGTTGTCGGCATATTTGGATAGACATAGCGCAATAATAGGATGCCTACCAAAAACATGCCTATCATGGTTAGCCAAACAGTAGAATCGTAAAATAACTTATTTTTTTCATATAATTTATAAAAAATTAACCCAATTGACATGATGCCTATCCAAGGAAATAACGGAAACCAACCAGTTACTATCCATAATTGCCATGCGGGGTAAGTTTTGGCTAGCATGAAATCAAACGGAAAATAAAATTGCAGTATTGCGGTTATCAAAAAAATAAACAGATTCAAAAAAAGTACAATAGAAGTTTTGAGGTTATTCATTAAATAGGTAATGGGTATGCCCAAACCAATTAAATATAGAATTTCTATGTTTTGAAAAGGAGACACTTGGTGAATAAACACATTGATAGCAGCTGCCAAAATAAGTATGCCAGCACCTCTTTTGAGATAATGCTCTGGAGGTTGAATGTGAGCTGTTTTTGCCACCATCATACCTGCAATGATCACAAACAATGGAGCAGGGATAGAACATAGCACTCTTAACCAAAAAGGTCCTACATAATTTATTCCCAAAACAGGTGTCGTGTTAGCAAACACCATGAGCAAGATAGCCAATCCTCTGGCTCTATCAAATAAGGCAATCCGTTGCATCATATTATCTTTATTTTATTCTGACAGGCACACCATTTTTAAATTGAGCCCATACTAGTTGACGAGTGATAATATTACGTTCATCCACTGAGAGTTTACCCGTCATTCCGGGATAAGCAAGATGAGGAGACACACTGAGCTTTTTCAATTGAGTTGCTAAATCAAAGGCATCCACGCCCATGGCAAATAAACGCGCTTGTTGTTCGGGTAGTGTTTGTATTTGACCACCGCGTTGAGCATAGTTTGTTTGGCTTGGTGCGATAAACCAGGGGATATCACAAAACTGAATACCATTTAAATCCATGTCTTTGTTCGGGTTGGGATTACCAGAATAAATATTTGAACTACCATAAACAGGTAAATCATGAGCATAATAAAAATCTAATAAAGGCTTCAACTGTCTGGCTTGTTGTGGTGCAATCGCTAAGACCAAGCTATCGAGATCTTGACGTCTTCTGGGGTGCATTTCTATTTTTGCGCCTAACGCCCTAGATACCTGACGAAAACGCTCTTGACTGTTGTCAACTTCAAATTTTTGGCTAATCATTTTGCCTAAGTTTTGTTGTGGTCGAGTATATATTGTTTGAATCAGTGCACCTTTTAATGAGTTGAGTCTTGCTTCGAAAGCACCACTAAAACGTTTGCCCCAATCGTTGTCAGGTACAATTAAAATAGGATAATGTTTATTTTGTTGAATAATTTTTTCAGCTAATAATTCCGCTTCTTGTTCAGGTGCTAGTGCAAATTGGAAAAAACGATTTGGGAGAGCTGTATTATTGCTTTCATTAGCTTGATTAAGCGCTAATAATGGCACACTAAAAAAACCATCGGGTTGCGAGCTTAATTGGCGTACTTCCTCTTTAAAAAGAGGGCCTACAATAAAATCTGCACCATCTTCAACCGCTTTTTGATATAAAGCTGTCATATCTGAATAGGCAGAGGTATCATAAATTTTCACTTCAGGACGTTGTCTAGCATCAGCATATTGGTAAGCTGATAAAAATCCTTCTTTGATGGCTTGACCTAATGCCCCTTTAGAGCCCTCTAAAGGTAGCAATAAGGAAATTTGTTTAACGCCGTTTTTTAATTGGGCATTTTTCGTCGTGTAACTAGGTAGAATGTCATGAGCCGGATGTTGGGGAAATTCGCGTTTCCATCCTTCAATGGCTTGAAGCAGTTTATCTGGGCTAGATTGATATTGCTGTTGAATAATCGCTAATGTCACCCAACCTGTTGTGTAATGTGAATTGTCTCTCGCACTTAATTTTTTTAATTGATCTGTGGGAAGATGAATCAATGTTTTCCAGGTATCTTGTCTATTTTTTAATAAAACAGCCGCTTGGTTTTGTTGTGATTCTATCCATTGCCTCTCTCTTAAGCTTTCGAGAGGTTGTGATAATTCTTCATAAGCTTTTGCTTTAATCAAATGCATACGTAATTGATAAGCAGGAGAAAGAGGGTAGTCTTCACGTTGATTTTGCAATAAATAAGTCGCGTCCAATGCTTTAGCTGGTTGCTGATTTTTAATGGCCAGCTCTGCAATGAGCAGTTGGTGTAAGACACGTAAATTCGCAGGCAATGAGTTAACTGGTACACTTTCTAAGAGTTCTTTTGCTTGCGTGGTAAACCCGGATTGGATATAAACATCGGCAGCCAATAGACGAAATTCAATGTTTTGGGGAAAAGGGCTATTTTTGCTTTGCTCAAGATAAGACTGTGCTGCTTGCCTTTCTTGCTCACTGGTATCAGCAAACCCAAAACTCGGCACTAAAACAAACAGTAGGCTTAAGCCTATCAGAATACTTTTTAACATGAGGACCATTGCTCCATGTTTGTTGTCAATCAGGAAAAAAAATGGGGTAAGCTCTATGTTGTGGCCACCCCGCTAGGTAACTTAGAGGATATCACGCTGCGTGCAAAAAATGTATTGAGCACCGTAGCTTGGATTGGATGTGAAGATACTAGACACAGTGTTAGATTGCTAAATGCGATCGAAGTGCAAAATAAACTGATTGCCTTGCATGCCCATAATGAAAATGAAGCAGGGGTATTAGATAAATTAATCCTGCGCTTAAAATCGGGTGAAAGCGGGGCGATTATCAGTGATGCGGGCACACCTTTGATAAGTGATCCGGGTTTACCGTTAGTGAGATTGGCGCATGAAGAAGGCATTCAAGTGATTCCTGTGCCAGGCGCAAGTGCATTAATTGCAGCGCTCAGTGCCATGGGAATAGGGTGCGATAAATTTATGTTTTGTGGTTTTTTACCTGCAAAACCCATTCAAAGACAAAAAATATTACAAAACTTGTCAACGCATACCGAAACATTGGTGTTTTATGAAGCCCCCCATCGTGTTGAAGAAGTCATCAGCGAAATGACCAATATTTTTGGTCCCACTAGAGTCGCGGGCATCGCCAGAGAAATCACCAAACTATATGAACAAATTGTGGTAAAACCACTTGGTGAATTAGAGCAAAATATTCAAGATAAAACCATTCCGCTTCAGGGAGAATTTGTCTTAGTGGTTTCTGGTAATAAACTTAAACCACAAGAAGCAATAGAACAACAGCAAAATTTATCCATCGATTTGGATCAATTATTAGCGAGTTTAATTCAAGAAATGTCTTTGAAAAAAGCAGTGAGTATTGTTAAACATATCACAGGCCTACCCAAAAATTTGTTATACGACAGAGCCGTAAAATTAGGGCAGGCGCCACAAGCTGAGGAATAAACCTTGCGTCCTCTGGGCTTAAGGGGTAAGATGCCCCCTAAGAGTTAGCTAGGCAATCGCTGTAAATAACCTTGTGTTGTTTATGGAGGAAAGTCCGGGCTCCATAGGGCAAAGTGCCAGGTAACACCTGGGGGGTGTAAGCCCACGGAAAGTGCAACAGAAAATAAACCGCCTTGTTATTTATAACTCGGTAAGGGTGAAACGGTGCGGTAAGAGCGCACCGCGCAGATGGTAACATCTTGTGGCTAGGCAAACCCCACTTGGAGCAAGACCAAATAGGAACCCATTAGGCGTGGCCCGCGCTGGGTTCGGGTAGGTTGCTTGAGGCGTACGGTGACGTGCGTCCCAGAGGAATGATTGTCCACGACAGAACCCGGCTTACCGGCTGACTCTTACTTTATTACTCACACCAATTAAAAATGTTAATTAGTTAACTGTTTTTTGATTTTTATTTACCTCTTTGATGTTTTTCCTCCCATCTCCTGTATAATGCCCGTTCATTAACTTACTAAGTCGAATATTTATCGTAAGTCTTTGTACTCAAACGAGAAGTTGATTGTAAGTGGGTAAACTCACCTTGACAGTGGTTAGATTAACCTCCTATAGTGTGGATAAGTGGGTAATGGTGGGATAAAGTGGTTATACTGTTATTTTATTAGGGGTTATGTGTGTTTCGAGGCGTAAATTCATTAACGATAGATGATAAAGGGCGTATGGCTATTCCTACGCGCTATCGTGAAGATTTGCTCGAAGAATCTTCTCCCCATTTAATTATCACCATCGATACTGAATCGACTTGTTTATTGCTATATCCTTATTCTCAGTGGGAAATCATTGAGAAAAAAATAGAAGCACTACCCAGTTTTAATCCCGCAGCGCGTCGTATTCAAAGATTATTAATTGGTCATGCCACTGAAACAGCATTAGATAATAATGGCCGCATTTTATTGCCTCAACCCTTGCGAGATTATGCTAGCCTCACCAAAAACGTGATGTTGATTGGCCAAGGCAAAAAATTTGAATTATGGGACGAACAACAATGGTTGGCACATCGCCAAGATTGGTTAAAGGAGGCGACACAAATGGGAGATTTACCTCCTGATATGTTGTCGTTATCACTATGACGCACCTCATTCATCAGCCTGTTTTGTTGTCAGAATGCATAGAGGCTTTAAATATCTGTCCCACTGGTGTTTATATCGATGCGACATTTGGTCGTGGTGGGCACAGCCAAAAAATTCTCGAAAAATTAACCACGGGTCGTTTAATTTGTATTGATAAAGATCCCGAAGCGATTGCTTATGGCCAAAAATTATTGGGTCATGATAGCAGAGTGAGTTTTTATCATTTGTCTTTTGAAGAATTAGAGGCCTTAGCGCAATCTTTTCATTTAACGTCTAAAGTAAATGGCATTTTAATGGATTTGGGGGTGTCTTCTCCTCAATTAGATCAAGCCGAGCGGGGTTTTAGCTTTAATAAAAATGGCCCTTTAGATATGCGTATGAACCCAGAAAAAGGCATCAGTGCCAAAGAATGGATCAATAGCGCAACACAAGATGACATTAAAAAAGTACTCAAAATTTATGGTGAAGAAAAATTTGCAGGGCGCATTGCCAGCTTTATCGTGAATCTTCGTGCACAAAAGCCTATTGAAACCACTTTAGAATTAGCTGAAATTATTAAAAAAGCGATTCCTGTTTATATTCCTAATAAACATGCTGCGACCAAGAGCTTTCAAGCCATTCGAATTTATATTAACCAAGAGTTAACCAATTTAGAAAAAGTGTTGTCCATTTCTGAAAAGCTGTTAGCCCCTAAGGGCAAATTGGCCGTGATCACTTTCCATTCGTTGGAAGATAGAATAGTCAAACAACATTTCGCGAGTAAAATTCAGCGTCCCGATCACAGATTACCTCTGACAGAAGATCAAATTAAGCTGAATTTTAGCATCGAGAAGCGTTTGTTACCCACTCAAGCAGAAATTGAGACGAATCCTCGTTCCAGAAGTGCGACATTAAGGGTGCTTGAAAAAATCAGAGAACCAGAAGACAGTTAATCATGAAAAGAAGCGATCCATTGCCTTTGATGATGATAGTGATGTTACTGGTAGGTATTATGACCACGAGTTTATTGGTGGTTTATTATAAACATGTCAGCAGGCAACTGTTTTCAGATTTACAAAATGTACATAAATCAAGACATGAGCTTCATATTGAATGGACACAGCTTTTGCTTGAACAGGGTGCGTGGGGTTCAGATGCACGAGTAGAAAAAATTGCGCGTAATAAGCTCAATATGCATTTGCCGTCGCCAGATAAAATAATTGTTTCTAGAGAGTAATCTTTTTACACGGATTGTGAAATGATAAGGCTAATTCAAAAACCAGTGGGGATCACCCACAGTGCGAGCCGGTGGCTTTTTTTACAAATACTAGGCTTGGCCGCATTTTGCCTATTAGGCATTAGATTAATCGATTTGCATATACTTAAGCAAGATTTTTTACAACATGAAGGTAATTCTCGTGCGCTCAGAACCGTAGGAGTGCCTTCTTATCGCGGTATGATCACAGATAGATTAGGAGTACCGCTTGCGGTCAGCACATTAGTTGAAAGTATTTGGGTTAATCCTCAAGAATTGATTCAAAGTGATTCAACCAAACTTCGCGATGTGACTAAAATATTAAATCTGCCTTATGTGGATACTGTAAAAAAAATTAAGAGCAATCAGAAAAAAGAATTTTTATATTTGGCGCGTCATCTTGCGCCAGAAAAAGCCCAGCAAGTACAAAAATTGAATATACCTGGCTTACATGTCGTCAAAGAATACCGTCGGTTCTACCCCAGAAGTGAAGCGGTTGCCCATGTCGTTGGATTTTGCGATATCGATCATCAAGGTAAAGAAGGCTTAGAGCTTGCTTATGATGAAATCTTAAAAGGTCAAATAGGCAAAGAAAGAATTATTAAGGATAGGCTAGGTCGACACGTTGACGATAAAGGCTCACTCGTTACCCAAAGAGGTGGTCGGGATGTGGCTTTAAGTATTGATCACCGTGTGCAATTTTTAGCTTATAGAGAACTCATGAACGCAGTGAAAACACACCAAGCGAAAGCAGGATCGGTTGTGATTTTAGATGCGGGAACAAATGAAGTATTGGCATTGGCAAATTACCCCTCATTTAACCCTAATAAAAGAATCCAGCATTTAGACGATAGATATCGTAATCGGGCATTAACCGATCAATTTGAGCCAGGTTCTGTGATTAAAGCATTCAGCATGGCAAATATTTTAGCGAGTGGACAATACAATCCCGAAACCAAAGTAGACACCAGCCCAGGATGGATGAAAGTAGGGCAGCACGTTGTCAAAGATATTCACAATTTGGGTGAGATTTCTCTAAAAACAGCCTTACAAAAGTCTAGCAACATCGTTGTGTCTAAATTAACGTTGGCATTGCCAACCACGAGTTTGCCAGAAATGCTCGTCAAAGTCGGTTTTACGCAACCCACTGGGAGTGGCTTTCCGGGAGAGAGTATCGGTAAAATTGCGACGGTATCAAGCAATAATCCTATTTCTTTAGCGACATTGGCATTTGGTTATGGCATGACAGTGACGCCACTTCAATTAGCACAAGGCTATTCAGTTTTAGCCAATCAGGGTATTAAACGCCCTGTAACCTTTATTAAAGGAGGCAATCAAGCCTCATCAGCTGAGCAGGTATTAGATGCAGATGTGGCCAAAACAGTCATGGATATGTTAGGAACGGCAGCTGCCACTAAAGCAAAAGTGAATGGTTATACCGTTGCTGGTAAAACAGGCACTTCTCGCAAGGTGTCGAGCAAAGGTGGCTATGAAAAGAAATATTTATCGTTATTTGCGGGTTTTGCACCGGCAGAAAAACCTAAATTGGTGATGGTGGTGATGATAGATGAGCCTGTTAAAGGCGGTTATTACGGTGGAGAAGTCGCAGCACCCGTATTTGGTAAAATCATGAGTGAATCTCTCAGAATGCTAAATGTGCCAGTTAGTAAAGAAACTATTCCTGAGGCGCAAGTTTTACCCACAAAATCTAAAGATTTACCTTTAGAATATCCGAATAAAGGCTTAATATTAGCCAAAAGTTACCTTGCCATAAATGGGAAGTAAAAAATGATAATTAATCACTTAATGTCACCTTTAGTTCAGCTGCCTTTGTTGCCGTTAGACATCAAAAAATTGTCATTTCATTCTCAGCAAACAGGGCCAGATGTTTTATTTATTGCTATTCCCGGGCAAGATTCGGATGGCAGACATTACATTCCAGATGCGCTGGCTAAAGGCACCTTAGCCGTTGCTTATGAATCTGTTGATGCCGATCTGAAAAATTTAAAAAAATGGGCGAAAGCCTATCCTAAAGCACTTTTATTACCTATTGAGCAGTTATCTAAAAAAGTGAGCATTTTAGCAAGCCATTTTTATCAAAATCCCAGTCAACAAATGAAGGTGATTGGGGTAACAGGCACAAATGGTAAAACAACCATTACACATTTATTAGCGCAGGCTTATGATTATTTTGGTCAACCATGTGGCGTCATTGGCACACTGGGATATGGGGTATTACAACATTGGCAAGATTTTGGTTTAACGACACCCGATGCCATTTTATTGCAAAAAATATTAGCAGAGTTTAGAGATAACCAGGTATTGACTGTTGCCATGGAAGCCTCTTCACATGGATTAGAGCAGGGTAGAGTGAATCAAGTGAATTTTCAGTCGGCTATTTTTAGTAACTTGACTCAAGATCACTTAGATTATCACGGCACTCTCGAAGCTTATGGGAAGGCAAAAAAATTATTATTTGAAACCCCTACTTTAAAACAAGCTATCTTGAATATAGATGATACTTATGCTTTAGAAATGATCAAAGCACTTAATCCAAGTGTGAAAGTAGCGAGCTATTCTGTTAAGCAAAATAAAATTTTTCGCTCAATTCATCCTAATACGGTTTATGTGATGACCGAATCAGTGGAATATCATCCAGCCGGATTATTGGCTCAAGTGCAAACAAGCTGGGGAAATGGTCTTTTAAAATCAAAGCTGATTGGTGAATTTAATCTAAGTAATTTGTTGGCTGTTTTAGCTGAGCTCTGTTTATCAGGCGTATCTCTAGAAGAGGCTTTACATGTCATAGCCAAATTAAACCCAGTCAAAGGTCGAATGCAACGTTTTGGTGGTACGCGTACACCTCAAGTCATCGTAGATTATGCTCACACACCAGATTCTCTCGAACAAGCATTAAAAGCAGCACGTTTGCATTGTAAAAGAAAATTATGTGTTGTTTTTGGTTGCGGTGGCAATCGAGATAATACCAAACGCGCCATGATGGGCGCCATTGCGGCAAAATATGCCGATAAAATTATCTTAACAAATGATAACCCTAGAAACGAAAAACCTGAGCATATTTTAGATGAAATATTGTCAGGCATTCCAGAAGAAGACAAGAAAAAAGTCACGGTAGAACCTTGCCGAAAAACAGCTATCAGAATGGCCATTGAGCGAGCATTACCTTTAGATGTGATTTTAGTAGCAGGTAAAGGACATGAAGAATACCAGCAGATAGGCAGAGAAAAAATTGCCTTTAGTGATGAAAAAACCGTACAACAAATATTACAAGAGGTAGGTGGTCATGTTGTCTCTTAAGCTAACGGATTTATTTCAATTTTTTCAACAATTATGCCCTAAGCATTTAGAAAATAAACCTTTCCCAAGTTTTAGCATTGATACACGAGCGATTAAGCCAAACACGGACATTGTTTTTGTTGCGATAAAAGGTGTAAGGACAGATGGGCATGAACATATTGCAGATGCGGCCCGTCAAGGTGCAATAGGTGCGATTGTCTCTAGTGATTATGCTTATTCTTCTGAATTTTTATCAACGCTGCCGCAAGATTTTTTTCTCATATCTGTTGATAATACTGAACAAGCATTAATAGCTTTGGCTAAATGGTATCGAAACCAGTTTACCTTACCTGTCATAGGCATTACGGGTTCTTGCGGTAAAACCACCGTAAAAGAAATGATTAGTCAAATTTTAGAACAAGTGGGACCAACATTAAAAACCAAAGGAAATTATAACAACGAAATTGGGCTCCCTCTCACGATATTAAATTTAAAACCGCAACACCAATTTGCGGTGATAGAAATGGGTGCAAGACACGTAGGCGATATTCGACGATTAAGTGAAGTGGCCCAACCTACTTTATCGGTTGTGACGTTAATTGCTCCTGCGCATATTGAAATTTTTGGAACAGTTGACAATATCGCTCAAACAAAAGGGGAGATTTATCATGGAATACCCAAAACGGGTTTCGCTATCGTTAATCGCGACGAACCTTATAGTGATTATTTTATTCGTTCATGTATTAATGCAAAGTTAATTACCTTTAGTCTTTCTTCTGGGACCGATTATTTTGTAACAGATGTTAAATTATTACCTCAATCAACAGAATTTGTGTTGCATACACCCTTCGGTACAGCTAATATTCGTTTGCCTATTCCGGGAGCGCACAATATTTCAAATGCATTAGCAGCGGCAAGTTTAGCAGGTGCTTTAGGGGTAGCATTAGAAAAAATTCAAACGGGATTAAATCATTTTTCGACTATTACAGGTCGTATGCAAATAAAACACCATACATCGGGTGCAGTGATCATTGATGATACTTACAACGCTAATCCTCGTTCATTAACGGCGGCAATGGAAGTGTTGTCTCAGTACACGGGTAAAAAGTGTTTAATTTTAGGTGATATGGGTGAATTAGGCTCAGAAGCGTCAGCTTTGCATTATCAAATGGGTGAAAAAGCCAAACAATTGGGTATCGATTTTTTATTCACCGTAGGCAAATTGAGTGAACAAGCAACCAATGGATTTGGCGCAGGCGCGATGCATTTTGCCTCACAAGCTGCTGTCATAGAAGCAGTGACAAGATTATTAAATAAAAATAAAGAGAGTACTATTTTAGTGAAAGGTTCAAGAAGTGCAGGAATGGAAAGAGTCGTGAATGGCCTGATAACAGAAGGACAAGCGCAATGTTTACCTGGCTAGCAGAATTTTTAACACAATATTACAGTGGTTTTCAGGTATTTCACTATATTACGATTAGAGCTATTTTAAGCGCATTGACCGCATTGGGTTTATCTTTGTGGTTTGGACCTCGTATGATTCATTGGTTACAAAGCAGACAAATGGGGCAGCAAGTTAGGGAGTTAGGACCAAAATCGCACTATGTTAAACAAGGCACTCCTACCATGGGGGGGGCACTGATTTTAGTCACTCTAATAGGTTCTACTTTGTTATGGGCAGATTTATCTAACCGTTTTATATGGCTAGTGGTATTGGTGACCACTGGCTTCGGTATTGTAGGCTGGCTGGACGATTATCAAAAAATCTCCAAGAAAAATTCTAAAGGGTTATCCGCTAAACACAAATATTTATTACAATCCATTTTTGGTATCATTGCGGCAGTCTATTTATATTTTATTGCCAGCGATCCTACTCATACTTCGGTGATGATTCCCTTTTTAAAAGAAGTGTTTATTCCATTAGGTCTTTTATTTATCCCCTTTGCTTATTTTGTGATAGTGGGGACAAGTAATGCGGTTAATTTAACAGATGGTTTAGATGGCTTGGCCATTTTGCCATCGGTATTAGTGGCAGCTGCGCTCGGTGTTTTTGCTTATGCTGCGGGTCACGCTGAATTTGCTAAATATTTATTAGTGCCTTCTGTGCCCGGTGCAAGTGAATTAGTGATTTTTTGTGCGGCCTTAGTAGGGGCCGGTTTGGGCTTTTTATGGTTCAATGCTTACCCAGCCATGATTTTTATGGGCGATGTTGGTGCATTGGCATTAGGGGCGGCACTTGGCACCATTGCCTTAGTTGTTCGCCAAGAATTAGTGTTATTTATCATGGGCGGTGTGTTCGTCATGGAAACCGTTTCAGTGATGCTTCAAGTGGCTTCGTTTAAGCTCACCGGTAAGCGCATATTTAAAATGGCGCCTATTCACCATCATTTTGAATTAAAAGGCTGGCCAGAACCGCATGTCATTGTGCGCTTTTGGATTATTACAGTCGTATTAGTTTTAATTGGTTTAGCCACTTTAAAAATTCGATGAAAATTTTAGTCGATGCGGATGCTTGTCCCAATTTAATCAAAGATATTTTATTTAGAGCTTCTAAACGATTGAGCATTCAAATGATTTTGTTTGCCAATCATCCGCTCACTATTCCTAAAACGCCCTTTATCAAATTCAAATTGGTTTCTAAGGGATTTGATGTGGCCGATGGTGAAATCATCAATGTCGTTGCACCAGGCGATCTTGTTATCACCGCCGATATTCCCTTGGCAGACAGTGTGATAGACAAAAATGCCACAGCCATTAATCCGCGAGGCATGCTCTATACCAAAGACAATATCAAACAAAAGCTCAGCATGCGTAACTTCATGGAAGAACTAAGAGGCATGGGTGCAATTACAGGTGGTCCTGCTGGCCTAAGCAAGCAAGATTTGCAGCAATTTGCTAACGCCCTAGATAGCTATTTGGCCAAAAATCGCTAAAAAAACAAATTAAATTCAATTAGCTTCTATACAAAAGTTAACTTACTTGATAACATCTGCCACTTGTCTTATTTTTCATACCTTTGGCAGTAGTAGAGGCTTGTATGTCCCAGAAAAAATTACAACTTGAGATTAAAAATACGTTTTATGAAGCAATGGTGAGATTTGATGTAGATACAGCTATTCCATTACTGAGAACGCATGAATTTTTAAGATTAGAACAACATCAAGAAAATAGTTTTTTCCAAATGTCTTTACGAAATCATGCACGAGAAGCCGTTAAGATATTTTTAAATGAAGATGCGACACTTGCCACTAAAATAGGATATACACCAGCACATCAATACGCTGAAAAGGGTGATTTGCATAGCCTCCAGTCATTATTGAAAGAACAACCTCAATTATTAGAAGCAACGGATAGTTATGGTAATACGCCATTACATTTAGCAGCCACGCACGGGCACACAGAAGTCATTCAGCATTTGCATTCAGTCGGTGCAAATTTACATGCACAAAATTCAGATCACAATACACCTTTACAACTTGCTTTATTGTTTGATAAACACACTGAGAAAGATGCAGCTAAATTTCTGATTAATCAAGCCGGCATAGAAAAAAACATTCCTGTTATTTTATCGACCGAATCAGCACCATCAAATGAGAGCTTGTCCAAAAAAGAAATTACCCAAGAGGGGTGGGATAATCTGATGAAAAAATGTCCTCAGGGATATTATGGTTACCTGCCTGCTGATCAAAAAGGTGAAAAGATATCGGTATACACTTTATTACATGAAGCAGGTTATTCTGCCACTTTAAAAAATATTAAACTTACCTCCGACTATCAGATGATTGAAATGGATTTTTCTGGTGTCAACTTTGAAGGTTGTCAGTTTTTGGGTACCTTTAAAAACATCAAATTTGGTGCAGGGACAATCGATCATTGTGAATTTCATCATGCTTATATTTCTGAAGCAGAATTTGCCCCTTTTACTAAGTTTACAGACACGAGCTTTACCGATGTTTATTTTGAACATACGCAATTTAATCAAAATGAATTTGAGGGCAATTTGTTTTCACACGTTCAATTTAATCATGTCACCTCGACTCAAGGATGGTTTGATAATACCTTTGTGTCACATTCAAATTTATTGGGATTAACGATTTCTCAACCACAAAAATTTTCGGTCACTCTAGATGATACAGTGGTTGCTTCACAAATTGTAGAAGCCACAGTAAATCAGATTCATATTATGAATACAGAGGCACCAGTAGTCGGGTTAATTAGTCAACCTTATGAAATTATTTATGGTGGTGAAATTGGGATGACAGCAGCTGATCCCTATGCCAGATTAAAACAACATGGTGCTGTGCCAGTATTGTTAGATATGAATAACGTCAATGGCCAAATAGATCAATATGCTTTAAGAAATGAAATCAATGAGATATTAAAAAATGTGCCAAGTGATATTAGCATTCCAAAATACTTATTGTCTCAGCATGGTGAAAATTTAGATAAAATTAAAACTATTGTAAATGATTATGCAAAACATTTAGACGCAGCTTGGATTCCGGGTGGCGGTGATGTGAACCCTGTCTTTTACGGAAAAGGCACTCAGTCATATTATTACGATACAAGAGAAATTTTTGAATTTGCTTTAATCGATCATATGGTCACTCACAATAAACCTTTAATGGGCATTTGTCATGGTTCACAAATTACCAATGTCTATTTTGGTGGTACGCTCAAAGAAGATGTAGATGGGCATGGAGATGATCATTTAGTGATTCCTTTAGGGAGTACCACTACAGGTGCAGTGAGTGATGTCCTGCAAAAACCGATTCATGGCGTCAGTAATCATCATCAATCTATTGATAAATTAGGCGAAGGCTTGCAAGTGGTTGCTGTTTCGGGTCCTGTTATCGATGATTTCTCTGGAGAGATTAATTATGAGTCGAATATTCAAACCATTATTGAAGCATCCGAAGGGGTAAATGGTAAACCTATCATGTTGCTGCAATTTCACCCTGAATATAATGCCGATGATGCCAATAAAGCATTGTTATTAAAATTTGTGGATTTAGCCAAGCAATCTAAACAAGCACATGCTTTGGAATTAAACGATGTTTTGGCATCAAACCAAACTTTGTTTGCAGATTCTCAACTAGAAAAAATAGAGAATCAAGTGGAACAACTAGAGCAACCATCGATATTATCTCAAAATAATATGATTGAACCGACAGCTATTTATATTCCTGAATTAAATTTGCTGCCAGAAATCCAGGTTGTTTAATTAACAAGGAAGAGCCGTCATGCCAGCGAAGGCTGGCATCCAGGAAAATAATATCTTCAAGTTTTATTCTCTAAATCCTAATAGATGCACTGGATGCCAGCCTTCGCTGGCATGACAAATTCGGGTTTGCCTGTAAGGTCACCATGCCCACCATCTTTCTTCATTTTGTCTTGTTTAAAATCAAAATTTTTATGGATATCCTATTTTTTTTGGATTTTAACTTAGATTATACTTTTGGGGTTAAATAAAATAAAAAGTTATTTAACTTTTAGGAATTTAATTTAAAGTTAAGGGTGATAATATGGATAATGGAACACCTAAACGAGTCATCATCATTGACCCTGCAGGACTACCAGTAAATGCAAGGGTAAGTGATGATCCTAAACTTAGTATGCAATATATGCCTTTTAGGCAAGTAATGGAAAATATCGCTAAGCAAAAAACGGCGTCATCCTCCCCCTCAGAACAATCTTGTAATCAAGCTCCTAAAAAACTTTCTAAAAGCGCATCATGGTAATATAAATAGCTATTTAAATTTTAAAAATTTAACACACTTAAAGGTGAAAATATGGATGAAGAAGAAGCACGTAGACTAGGTATTTATGCCCCTCCTGTAGTACTGGCATATCAACAACATTATGCTCAAAATAATGTTCATAATCCCTTACCCAACGAACGTAGGCGTCAAAACGTAGAGCAAAGAGCACATTCGTCTTCCTCAGAAGACCAGGACTCTCCAAGATCCAAACTACGTACTTAAAATATTGTGATAATAATAAATAAAAAAGGAGCATCACATGGCAGATTCAGGTTCGAATAAACTTCTAGCAGAACAACCTCAAGGACAAAGCACGGCAGAATGGTTATATGATACTGCTGTTAATACTTTTGCTAGCTTTTTACCTAGCGGCTGGTCGAACAGCAGCAATACACAAGCAGAGCAACCTGTAGCACAGCAACAACAAACTATAGAAGGGCCTTGTGAAAAAACAGCTGCTCCTGTTTGTCGCTGTAAAAATAAAAATAGATTTTAAAATCCCCCCGTCTGGCTTTGCTGAAGCTACGCCGAGACTGCCCTCCTTTTTCAAAGTGGGGCTTTTTGACAGCACTTAAGACAAATAGCGCCTGCCGATACCAATTAGTTATGCTCTGTAACTGATTTCTGATTGTTTAGTTTGAGAGGATGTCAAAAAAGTTACTTGCTTGATAGAATTTCAATTTCATACTATTTCCTCAAAATAATTAGCAGGAGAACTCATGGCTCAGGTCATCTCAGAATTTGAAATCGCTTTACAATCAGCAGTAAAACTAGGTCAGTTAGATGAGGTTTCTAGGCTTTTAAAAGATCATGAGTTTTTAAGAGTAAAGCAACATGAAGAAAATAGTTTATTTGAAACATGCTTAAGAAATCATGCACGTGAAACAGTTAAAGTTTTTTTAGCTGAAGATCCTACTCTGGCAATTAAAATAGGATATTCCAAAGCACATGAATATGCTGAACACGGGGAATTAAATAAACTAGTAGAGGTATTACAAGTTCAGCCCGAGTTATTACATGTGACGGATATCTACGGTAATACACCTCTACACTTAGCAGCTACTCAAGGCAATTTGGAAGTGGTGCAATATTTGCATAAACAAGGTGCCATTTTAACAGCAGTAAATGCTGATAAAAACACACCACTACAATTGGCTTTATTATTTGATCCTTTCCCAGAAAAAAATGCGGTGAAATATTTAATTAATCAGAATTGTATTATCCAAGATGTTTCATTTGATTTGCATTTACCTCAAAAACAACCCGTTGAGTTAAAGAGAATAACTCAAGAAGGATGGGATATTTTTGTTAAAGATAATATTGAAAATAATTCTGCAGAACAATTAATTTCAGTGAGTTCTTTATTGCGCGATGCGGGATATTTGCCTTATCTAAAGCACATTCATATTGGTGGAAAAATTAAAATATCTAATGTTGATTTTACTGGCATTGATTTTAACCATGCTATTTTTAATGGTGTGTTTTCAAATGTTAAGTTTGAGAACAGTCAAATAGCACATTGTGAATTTGACCACGCTTATTTTAATCATGCTGAATTTTCTGAGTTTAATCATTTTATCGGTACAACCTTTACAGATACTTATTTTAAAAATTCGGTATTTAGTCAAAATCAATTTTCTCAGGCTTTGTTTTCACATTCTAGTTTTGAAAGCACGACTTTAATACATAGTAATTTTGATCAGGTTTTTATCTCACATTCTAATTTACTAGGATTAACCATAGATCAACCCCAGCATATTCAAATTTTGTTAGACAATTCTGTTTATAATCCAGATTTGATTGAAAAATTTGCTAACAATATTCAACTTTTAAATACAGATGCACCAATAATAGGCTTAATTAGTAGGCCAGGTGAAATTATATATGGTGGAGAAGTTGGGATGACGGGGGCAGATCCTTATGCCAGATTAAAACAATATGGCACAACCCCAGTATTATTAGACATGACAAGTATTCGAGATAAAATAGACTTTCTTGAGTTTAATAATGAAATACAGAACATTTTAGAATCTGTTCCTGAGGGAGTCAATATTCCTAAATATGTGTTATCTCAAAAAGCAGAAAATTTAGATATCATAAAAACGCTTGCAAATGATTATGGCAAACATTTAGATGCAGTATGGATCCCTGGTGGGCCAGATGTTCATCCTGAATTTTATGGTCAAAGTAATATGGGATCACAAATTTCGGATTATAACTATATTCGAGAAATCTTTGAGTTTGCTTTAATCGATCATATGGTGATAAATAATAAACCTTTAATGGGGATTTGCCATGGATCTCAAATTACCAATGTTTATTTTGGTGGTACCTTAAAACAGGATATTGAAGGGCATCTTCACAATTATCATCTCATTTTGCCTATAGGAAAATTAGCAGGAGAGTCAGGCCCGGTTAGTCAGGTGTTAAATGAGGCAACAATTGGGCTAAGTAATCATCACCAAGCAATAGATACCTTAGGAGAGGGATTGCAAGCAGTGGGTGTTTCAGGGCCTATGATTGAAAATTTTATGGCTGATTATAACCATAATATTCAAACAGTAATAGAAGCATCCGAAGGCACAAAGGGTAATCCAATTATGCTGTTTCAGTTTCATCCTGAATATAATCTTGATAATGTCAATCGAAATATTTTGAAACAATTTGTGAATTTGACTATTGAATCTAAACAAACGCATGCACTTGCTGATACAACAGTCTTAAATGTCAATGATATGCTAGATTCTGATGAGTTATTTACGGCGGATGATTTTTCAGCAGTTGTTCCATCTGAACCCATGCTGACGTCTGTTTATGTTTCTGAACCGATTACTCATTTATTTAATAATCAGACAGAAGTGTTAATGTAATAATAACCACATCCGCCATTGCTGATACAATGGCGAATGTGGTTTTGTATAAATTTTATTTAAAGGTCGTTTTTCTAGAAAAATATTGATAAACAAATACCGGCACACCACTTAATACAAATAAGCCTGCCAATCCTAATGTTTTAATATCCGTTTGATAAATCACCCAACCACAGAATAATAAAGCGACAATTCCGTAACTCATTTTTAATAATTTAATAATAATCGAGCTAGTTTGTTGCCTAATAATTTTCAGAAAAGCCAAACAACAAATAAAATAAACAAACAAAAATGCCACCACAGACACATCGATAATGTGCGTAATAGTCTGGGTGAGCGTTTGCTGAGCGCTTAAATATAATAAAGGTAAAATACCAATAGCACTAATTAACAAGGCAACATAGGGTGCGTCTTTACTGTTGGTTTTACCAAAATAGGCGGGCAATAATTTATCTTGTGCCAAGCCTAACGCAATTTGCCCACTGGCAAGCATCCAGGCATTCAAGGTACCAATACAAACAATAGAAGCCATCACAGAAATCACAATATGCCAGTGTCCACCAAATATCACTTGAGTGGCATCAACATAAGGCGCATTAGAATGACTTAGTTTTTCACCAGGTAATAATCCCATGATACCGACGCTATTTAAAAAATAGAGCAAGGCGACCAAAAGAGTGCCTATCACAATGGCTTTGGGAATGGTTTTTTGTGGGTTATCGATAGAACCTGCAGGCGTAGTGGCCGATTCTAAGCCAATAAATCCCCAAAGTGTTAAGAGCGTGACTCTTGCTAGGGTTTCTGTTGGTGTGAGTGTTTGTGCAGTTGTGCTTACATTGAAGTTGGCGATATCAAAATACCAAAGACCTGCAAGAGGCAGTAAAAACAAAGGTACAAATTTCATTAAAGTGAGGAAAAACTCGGCTTTCCCTGCAGAACTCACCCCTTTTAAATTTAAAAAAGTGATAGCAAGTAATAAAAAGATCTCTAAGCCCAGGTAATAAGTGGGGTGTATCCAATGACTTAAGATAGGCGTTAAATATCCTATGCTTGCCACAATAACGGCCGTGCTGCTTACCCAAGAAATCACCCAATAGGTCCAGCCGCTAAAAAACGCCCAATGCCTGCCAAAGGTTTCAGCCACGTATACATGGGGGCCACCTGTTTTAGGATAAGCGTGGCAAAGACTTGCGAATACCAACGAAAGGGCAATAGCACCCAATCCAGAAACAACCCAGCCCATTAAGCTCATTTTGCCGTAAGGGGCTAGGCTAGCTGGTAACATCAGTACGCCCGAACCAATTTGGCTACCCATCACAATAGCGAGCACAGCCCAAAAACCAATTTTTTTTGTCATGATAGAAATCTCAATGTCGTTTAACTAAGTAATACGTTTTTTTATAGATAAATCAGTGAATTGGCCCTAGCAGGGCTTTCGAGAAGATAAAGAAATAAGCTGGCTTATTATTGTTACGTTCATGACATTCAGTATAGTTGATAAGATTAAGCTATTCTGCAAAAAACAGTTGGGGTTGTCAAACTTATTATTTTTATTCATTTCAAGGGCTAAGTATAGGGTTGAGTTGCAGCCCTAATTTTTAAACATTATGCTTATTTTTCATAATTTTAATTAATAGAAAAGGCATTCGCATGATGAAAAAATCTTTATTAGCTCTCATTTGTTCAGCATTCATCGTTGGAAGCTTAGGACAGGCAGTAGCGGCACCTGCTGCACATGGTTTCACGCCAAAACAAAAAAAAGAAATAGGTGAAGTGGTTAAACAATATTTATTAGACAATCCAGCTGTACTAATAGAAGTCACACAAAAACTTCGTGCACAACAAATGGAAGCAGCTCAAAAACAAGCGCTTAAAGTCATTGGCGAAAATGTACCGCAATTGGTCAGTGAAACCAGCCCGGTTTTGGGTAACCCAAACGGCAGTATTGTGATGGTACAATTTATCGATTATCAATGTGGGCATTGTAAAGAAATGTACCCTGTGGTGAGCAAATTAACGGCTCAAAACCCTCAGCTAAAAGTAGTGTCTAAAAACTTAGGCATATTAGGCGATATGTCTGTGCAAGCTGCTAAAGCCTCTTTGGCAGCGAATATGCAGGGTAAATTTTTAGCCTTCCATGCTTTGTTAGAGCAAGCAGAAGGTGAAATGACGGATGAAAAACTTCGTGCATTTGCTAAACAGGTTGGGCTTGATTTACCAAAATTTGAACAAGACATGAAATCAGATAAAGTCAGTAAAGAAATGGCCAGTAGCGAAGAATTAGCCAAGAAAATAGGCTTTTCGGGCACACCGGTGTTTATTATTTTATCGAATGTGGCAGGGCCTAACACCAAAGTCTTTTTCATTGGTGGCGCAGTACCGCAAGAGACCTTACAAAACTTTGTGAACCAAGCGAAAAGCTAGATTTAATAAAAAAAGAATCTTTGTCCCCTTTGATGTCGAAGGGGACTGAGGCTTTGCCTCGAGGGGATTACAAAAATTTCGAATTATTCAGCCAGTTTTTATCTGGAAAATAAGAAAACACCAAAGACCCATCTTGAATCGTTTGAATAAGCTTTTTAGCAAGGTGGGTTTCAACAGCCAGACAACCGGAGCTACGACCTAATCGTCCTAATTCATTAGAAATAGTCGGATTAACATAATGAGCACCATGTACGACTATTCTGCGTCGTTCTGCATTGCCATTAATGCCTTTTTCTAAACCATGTAATACCAGTGATAAACCGTGTCCACCTTGATAGGTTTTGCCTGTCACAAAAACCCCCAGACTCGCTTGTTTGCTGCCAGGGCGATCTGAAAATATTTCGGGAATATTTCCGCCATTGCCAGATCCATGTGCAACATGTGTGTGATAAATCACGGTTTTTTTCTCTAAATCAACTACCCATAAACGAGGCTCGGTAGAAGGAATAGTATAATCAACAATCGTCACCAGAGATTTTTTAGGTATGCCCATTTCAGAAGCTTTTTCGTAAGCTTTATAAACCAGTGATAATACATGGGGTTTGATAGAGCTAAATCCTTGATGTCTGGAAAATACTTCAGTCACAGAAGAAGGTATATTCAGAGCAGGTGTGCTTTTCTTAAACCAACTAAAAGGCTGTAAAAGTATTTCATTTAAAGGTTTGGTGTATCCTGCACAGGTGCAAGAAAACAACATAACGACGACCCAGGCTTTGAACCAAAAGCTATTTTTAAGTGATTTTTTCTGCATGCCAACAATGTTAGTTATTTAAATTATTAATATTTGAAGTGATAGGGCATGCTACCAGGGTCACGCCCTAACATCAAGTCAGTTCCCTAAAAACAAGACTTTTTTGCTTTGTCGGATAACTTTATTTTCCTTTTATTGCTGCCATCAACATTTTGTTCTCGAGTTCGCATTTGATCAAAGATCGTTAACACAGGCGGATTTTTTTTAGGTTTTTTTATTTCTTGTTTTTTCACTTTTTCTGAAGGCTTTTTTGCTGCCTTTTTGGTAGTCATTTTTTTCTCGATTTTTTGCTTGGTACAAGACTCCAGTATTTTTAAAATATTCTTTTGTGATTCATAACCTGCTAGTAATTTGTGCTCAGTGATATAATTTTTAAGATTTTCTTTTTCTTTGATGGTTAATAAATGACAAACATATCTTAATTGAGACACATTTTCGCTTGGTACGATTCCTAATAAATTTTGCCAAATTTTCTTGGCATCACCTTGTGTTAATAATGTTTTAAAGAAAGCGTGTTGTTTTTTTGCCAAAAGGTATCCAGAAAAATCCAGATTTTTTGATAGCTGTGTTCGACATTCTTCTTTGGGGAATTCTGTTAAAGTAGTGACTCGATTGAGATCAATTTTAGGGTGTGTTAATACAGCTTCAAATATTTTAGTATTATTCAAATCAGCACAATAATGAAATAAATTTTTACCCTCAAAATCAGTTAGATAAGGATCGGCACCATTATCGAGTAAAAGAGTGAGCATTTTAATTTTATCAGTGGCAGAACCATTGCCAGCTATCACAAAATAAAGAGCGGTTCTTCCGGTAAAGGTTTGTTGCAAATTGATATTTAGCGCCGAGTCGCCAGTTGTATTGAGCATAATTTTAATGAGATCATTCTGGTCTGTATAAGCAGCCAGCATGAGTAAACTGGCATAAGGTTGTTCTTTGGAAAGTTTTTTGCCTTTCGTTATGCCCACGATGGGTAAATTCCAATTTGGAATGTTCAATTTTTTTATTGATTTCTGGTTCAAAAAATCAAGGTAGACTTGAGGCAGATAAATATGTGCACTTGTTTTATCAAAGCCTAATGTAATAGGATTTATTTTATCTTTTTCTGAAGCATATGTTTGATAAGCATGAGCGGGGTTTGCATAATAATCTGCAACACTAAGCCAATTATCATTGGTATTTAAATACAATTTATCATAGCCAGAAAAATCATAATCATGTCCATAATCAATAAAAAGTTGCTCTCCCGTCTTAATTTCGCGTAATTGTATAAACCAAATATGATTATCTTCTATTTCTGCGTAGATATTAGGATTGGGGCTATGATTTACAAATCGAGTCCAGTTACCGCTGGGTTTTCCGTCGATTTTT
>CAYSTH010000006.1:0-34145 GCA_964433995.1 uncultured Francisellaceae bacterium
GTATTTGACAAGGCGGCTGTTAAACAGCTCCCTCAGCAGGCTTATTTTTTTTGGTTAGCTTTGTTTGTTTTTATTGCCTTAGTAGGTATATTTCACCACTATCGCAATTTATTAAAAGCACGAACCATTGAAGACACCCCTGCTTCTAAAATTCGTTCTGCAGCGCAAGGATATTCAGAAATTACAGGCAAACAATATCCAATCCCAAATCATCAAACCATCGCTCCTCTTTCTCTTAAATCCTGTACTTGGTACCGTTTTGAAGTCTATAGAAAAAATCAAAAAAACAGTTGGACCGTGATTTCACAAGGTGAATCTTTAGAACATTTTATCATTAAAGATGCGACGGGGTTTTGTGTTGTCGATCCTAAGGGAGCGGATGTACATGCAAACAGCCATGAAACATGGTACGGTTTTTCTGCAAACCCACAAGGGAAATCAAAATCTAAAATCATGTTAATTTTGGGTTTTATCTTTGGAGGTTATCAATATAAAGAATCAAGAATGGAAATTGACAGTGCTATTTATGCTTTAGGCAATTTTGCGACCATTCGTGCAGGAGAAGCTAGCCTTACGCAAGAAACTTTAGAAAAGCAGGCTGACATTTTATTAAAAAAATGGGAACAAGATTACGACCAAATCTTATCGAAGTTTGATTTAAACAAAGATGGCAAACTATCATCTGAGGAAAAATTAGCTATGTTAAAAGCTGCTGAGCAAGACATTCGTGAAAGATATGCAACTAAAAATAATGATGCGGTCATGAACGTGTTAAGCCAAAAAGGGCTAACGTCGAGACAACCCTATGTGCTCTCTAACTTTACACAAGAACAACTTGCCAAAAAATATCGTTTACGCGCTATTTTTTGGCTCATATTGTTTTTCGTTTTTATGCCCTATACATTTTGGTGGCTGAGCGTAAAGCTAGGCTAATTTAATCACCAATTGCCATTAAACTGGCATTACCACCCGATGCGGTGGTGTTAATACACAATGTACGTTCTACCGCCAAACGGGTCACATAATTGGGCCCACCTGCTTTAGGACCAGTACCGGACAATCCTTCACCACCAAAAGGTTGTACGCCCACGACAGCGCCAATCATATTGCGGTTAACATAAATATTGCCGACTTTTGCTTGTTCAATAATATATTGTATGGTTTCATCGATTCGGCTATGAATACCTAATGTTAAACCAAAACCCGTGTGCTCGATTTGAGTTAAAACTTCTGACAAGGCATCATTTTTGAATTTAATTACATGCAATATAGGGCCAAAATGTTCTTCTGTGAGCTGGCTCAAATTATCAATTTCATAAGCACAAGGCGAAAAAAAGCTTCCCTGATCACATTCGCTTGATAACTCTATTCGACCAATCAGTTTGCCGATATCTCTTAATGCCATTTCATGATTTTTAAGCTTTTTGACAGAAGCATGATCGATAATGGGGCCAATATCTGTGCTAAAACGCAAGGTATTCCCCACAGTAAGTTCATTCATTGCCCCAACCAACATGGTCATGACTTTGTCATAAATATCTTCTTGAATAAATAGCACTCTAAGGGCGGAACAACGTTGCCCTGCACTTTGAAATGCCGATTGAATCACATCTGATACCACTTGTTCAGGTAAAGCAGAAGAATCGACAATCATGGCATTTTGACCACCCGTTTCTGCCACAAACGGCACAATGGCACCGGATCTTTGTGCTAATTTAATATTAATATGCTGTGCTGTTTCAGTAGAGCCGGTAAACATCACTCCGGCTATTCTCAAATCTTCAATTAATTTGTCACCAATGACACTGCCTTTTCCAGGTAGTAATTGAACCACATCGCTGTCAAATCCTGCTTCATGAATTAAATTCACTACCCATGCACCAATTAAAGGAGTTTGTTGAGCAGGTTTGGCAATCACACTATTACCTGCTGCCAAGGCTGCAGCAATTTGTCCCATAAAAATAGCCAAAGGAAAATTCCAAGGACTGATACACGCTATCACCCCTCTTCCATGTAAGGAAAGCTGGTTATGTTCCCCTGTTGGTCCAGGAAGTAATTCAGGTGAAGCAAATTTTTCAAGTACTTGAAGACGGTAATAGCGACAAAAATCGACCGCTTCTCTTACTTCACTGATGGCATCTTCTAATGATTTACCCGCCTCTAAAATTAATAACCTAATGGCTTCTTGTCGGTTGAGTTCTAATAAATCTGCTACTTTTTCTAAGGCGTTTAATCTTGTGTCAACCGATTCGGTGCAAACCCGTTTAAATGCGACCTCTGCACGCTCTAGCGTTTTATTTAAAATAAATTCATCAGCCTGATACGCTACACCCAGTATAATTCGATTATCGATTGGGCTAAGCACCTCTTTTTGTTCACATTGCGCTAATATCGATTCATCGTGCTTAACTGCTGTCGGTAAAGCATTCATTCTATGGGTAGATTTTTTAGCATATTGCAAAATGGGATCGAATACTTTTGCTTCCCATAAATCTGCACCCAATGAATTTTTACGAGACTTACCATATAAATCAATAGGTAAACTTATTTTAGGATGTGGAATATCTTTTAATTCTTTGATTTTATTAATCGGGTTTTCAATCAATTCTGATACGGGTAAATTTTGATTCACAATACGATTCACAAAAGAAGTATTAGCACCATTTTCAAGCAAACGTCTTACTAAATAAGCCAATAAGCTTTCATGACTGCCCACTGGAGCATATACGCGGCACGTTAAAGATGAGTCATCTTCGACAATTTGATCATACAAAGTATCACCCATCCCATGTAAACACTGAAATTCGTAATTATCTGTACCTATCTCTTTGGCACAAGCCATTACATAAGCAAGTGTATAAGCATTGTGTGTTGCAAATTGTGGGTAAACCACATCTTGTGCTTCAAATAATTTTTTCACACAAGCCATGTAGCTAATATCTGTCGATATTTTTCTGGTGAAAACAGGATATCCTGACAAACCATTCACTTGCGCCTGTTTAATTTCACTGTCCCAATAAGCTCCTTTCACTAATCGGACCATTAAATAACGTTTATGTTCTCTGCATGTATTTATCAACCAATCGAGCGCGACTAACGCTCTTTTTTGATAAGCCTGAACCGCTAACCCAAATCCTCTCCAATCAGCAAATTGTGGGTCTATCATGACTTCTTTTATCACAGCCAATGATAGCTTTAATCTAACCGCTTCTTCTGCATCTATCGTTAAATTAATATTGGCTTCTTTTGCCATTTTGGCTAAAACTTTTAACTTAGCTGTTAACTCGGTTAACACCCTATCTACTTTTTTAACGGTGTAAGTGGGATGTAGTGCCGATAACTTAACAGATATGCCTGGTGCTGTAATAGGTGATTCATAGGGGCCATTTTTGGCAACGGCTTCGATAGCTTGTTGATAAGCTCTAAAATAGTTTTCGGCATCTTTTTGGGTATAAGCTGCTTCGCCCAACATATCATAAGAAAAACGATACCCTTTTTTCTCTTTTTCTTTCGAGCGTTCTAAAGCTTCTTCTATTGTACGGCCTTTAACAAACTGTTTGCCCAAAATTTGCATGGCTTTCTGAACGGCTGTGCGAACAATAGGCTCACCACCTTTATTGGCAAGCTTACGTAAACTTTGCGTTAGAATATTGGCTTGCGCTTCATGATTTTGAGGCTGATTAAGCACTTTACCTGTAATCATTAATGCCCAAGTTGCGGCATTCACAAATAAAGAATGACTTTTACCTAAATGCTGTTCCCAGTTACTGGCTGTTAGTTTGTCTTTAATTAATTTATCAACCGTTTCTTTATCCGGTATGCGCAACAAGGCCTCTGCCAAACACATCAAGGCAATGCCTTCTTCACTAGATAAATCATATTGCAGCATAAAGGCATCTAAACCACGTTCACTTAGCCTTCTTTTTCGCACTTCTGCCACTAGTTTTTCTGATTGTAATTTAATAGCTGCTTCTGTTTTAGCATCTACTTCGGCTAGTTTTGCGAGTGCTAAAACATGTTCTGTTTCATCACACCGATAGTATGAATCAAGTACATCTAAACTCGGATCGATTTTATTATTATTGTTATTTATCGTCATGATTATTGATTCCTTATTAACTTCCAAGCACTCTCAAAGTCGTTGATAATATTTTGACTAGGTTTTTGTCCAAATAGGCTTACCATCATAATGGTCAACAAGCCAAACATAAATCCGGGGATAATTTCATATACTTCGAACAGCTCCCAGCCTACGAAAGTTCTGGCTAATTTCCAAATGATAACAGTAAGCGCGCCCACAACGATGCCAGAAACCGCACCGTTTCGAGTGGTTCTAGAGCAATACAAACTACACAACACGACTGGTCCAAAAGCTGAACCCAAGCCTGCCCAGGCAAAACCGACTAAATCAATCACCGTATTGCCCGCATTTGACGCCAATACTACCGCTACAGCCGCGATGGCCATAATAGCCACTCGCCCTACCCACATCAGTTCTTGTTGACTGGCTTTTTTTCTAAACCATTTATGGTAAATGTCTTCGGTTAATGCCGAACTCGAAGCAAGCATTTGAGAATCTATGGCACACATAATGGTCGACAAAATAGCCGCAAATAAAATCCCTGTGAACCAAGGCGCAAAAAGTGCTTCAGAAAATAATATAAAAATAGACTCGTGATGGATATTGCCCTGCGTAAAATAGGCATTGCCCACAATGCCTGTTAGCGTTGCACCCAACATAGATAAGCCCATCCACCCTATGGCGATACGCCTTGCAGTTGGGATCACTTTGGTGTGCGTTACGGCCATATAGCGAACTAAAATATGGGGTTGACCAAAATAACCTAATCCCCATGCAAATAGATTAATAAACAAAAAAAGATTGATGTTATCGAAAGGATTAAATAAAAAAACATTTTGCGCTTTGGATGCCGCAATCACATTATCGACGCCGCCAAAATTATAAGTCGCTAAGACAGGCACCGCTATCAGGCATAAAAACATAAAGATGCCTTGAAAAAAATCTGTCCAGCTGACTGCTAAAAATCCCCCCACAAAGGTATAACAAACAATAATTGCTGTTCCAAGTAATAACCCGTGGGAGTATTCCAAGCCAAATTGTTCGAGCAACCTTGCGCCACCCACTAGACCAGAGGAAGTGTACACCGCAAAAAAGAATAAGGTCGCAATAGCTAATACTGCTCGAATGATGCCTTTATCGTCATGAAAACGATTTTCTAAAAAAGAAGGTAAAGTAATAGAATCTTTAGCAAATTCTGAATAAACTCTTAATGGTTTAGCCACCACTCGCCAGCTGATATAGCAGCCCAAAGTTAATCCTATCGGTAACCAAATTTGGTTAAAGCCATATAAAAAGGCAACACCGGGTAACCCCATTAATAACCATGCACTCATATCTGACGCACCGGCAGATAATGCTGCTACTGGTCCCCCTAGTTTCCTGCCACCTAATACAAAATCGGATAAATTTTTAGTGACAAAATAAGCGCCAACTGCGACCAAAAGTACAACAGTTAAATAGGCTATGAAAGTAAACGCTCTAACATCGATAAACATGGGACAACCTTCCTAGTCAACAGAATACGACTTGGGGATTATACCATTCGTTCTTATTAAACAAACTAGTTAATGAAATAATTAACAAGTTGATTAACGTACCTAATAATATTGTTTTGTTTGACAAAAAAAAAGGGCCGACACAGGGGTCGGCCCCTACATTAGAGCGTGCCAACTCATAACAACATCAGTTGATACAAATTCAAAAGCACAATTTTTGTAAGGGGCAGTCACTGTGCCGGCCCTTTCATACAGATTTATTTTTTCTTATTCGGCAAATCCGTTACCGTGCCTTCAGCCACTTCTGTCGCCAAGGCAATGGTTTCTGACAAAGTTGGGTGCGGATGAATGGTTAAAGAAATGTCTTCTGCTTCGCAGCCCATTTCAATCGCTAACGCCACTTCGCCAATTAAATCACCAGCGTGTGGACCAACAATACCGGCCCCTAAAACACGATGTGTTTTCTTGTCGTAAATCATTTTGGTTATGCCTTCATCACGACCTAAACATAATGCACGACCTAAAGCAGCCCATGGGAATACACCAATTTCAACTTCGATATTCTGTGCTTTGGCTTCTGTTTCGGTTAATCCGACCCATGCCACTTCCGGGTTAGTGTAGGCAACGTTTGGTATGCATTTAGGTTCGAAATAATGTTTCTTGCCCGCAATCACTTCGGCAGCCACACGACCTTCAGGAATGGCTTTATGCGCTAACATAGGTTGGCCAACGATATCGCCAATCGCAAAAATGTGTTCTACATTAGTACGCATTTGAGTATCAACAGGGATAAAACCTCTTGCATCAACATTCACACCTGCTTTATCTAAACCTAATGCCAAACCGTTTGGTTTACGACCAACCGCACTTAATACTGCATCGAAACGTTCTGGTGCTTTAGGTGCTTTATCATCACCTTCAAAGGTCACCCAAATACCGTCTTTTTTGGCTTCTGCTTTCACAACCTTAGTGTTGACCCAAATGTTTTCATATTTGCCTTTCACAAATTTATGAACCACATTCATTAAGTCTTTATCGACGCCTGGTAAAATAGAAGGCGATAATTCGACAACATTGATTTTGCTGCCTAATGCTTGATAAACACAGGCCATTTCCATACCAATGATACCACCACCAATGACGAGCATTCTTTCTGGCACAGCACGCAGCTCTAATGCCCCTGTTGAATCAAATACTCTTGGATCTTCTGGCAAGAAAGGTAAATCGATAACGCTAGAACCCGCTGCAATAATCGCTTTTTCGAATTGAACTTGGCTGATTTCTTTGCCATCTTTATCTTTAATGGACAAAGTATTAGGTGAGGTAAATGTCGCTGTACCTGTCACCACTTTGACTTTACGCATTTTTGCTAATTGCGCCAAACCACCTGTTAAACGGCCCACTGTTTTATCTTTAAATTCACGGACTTTATTAAAATCGACACTGGGCTTACCAAAATCAATACCCATTTCAGAAAAATGCTTGGTTTCTGTTAACAGCTCAGCAACATGTAATAAAGCTTTAGAAGGAATACAACCCACATTTAAGCATACACCACCTAAACTGCTGTAACGTTCTACTAATACAACGCCTTCACCCAGTAAATCTGCCGCTCTAAAAGCCGCAGTGTATCCACCAGGACCAGAACCAATGACCACTACTTTTGCTGAAACATTTTCAATTGTCATAAATCACCAATATCAAATTAAAAAAAATAAACTAGAGTAACAATTTGCGAATATCTTGAAGCTGTTTTGCTAGATGTACAATAAATCTAGCAGCTTCGGCACCATCTATCACTCTGTGATCGTACGAGAGAGATAGGGGCAACATTTTCCTTGGCACAAAGCTATTGGTTTTCTCATCCCACACTGGTTTTATTTGTGTTTTAGAAATACCCAAAATAGCCAACTCAGGCGCATTTATAATAGGGGTAAACATCGTGCCACCAATACCCCCTAAACTCGAAATGCTAAAACAGCCGCCTTGCATTTCTTGTCCTGTTAGTTTTCCATCACGTGCTTTTTGGCTTAATACGCCTAATTCTTCTGCTAAATCAAACAAGCTTTTGGTATCAGCTTGTTTCACCACTGGCACCACCAACCCATTCGGGGTATCTACGGCAACACCAACATTAATATATTTTTTGAGTATGAGTTCTTCACCATTTTTAGATAGCGATGCATTAAATTGTGGATACGCTTTTAGTGCCGACACCACTGCTTTGATAATAAACACCAAAGGCGTTAATTTAAGGTTGCGCTTTTGTGCTTCGACTTGATTTTCTTGTCTGAAAAGTTCTAATTCGGTGACATCTGTTTCTTCAAATTGTGTCACATGCGGAATTTTAACCCAATTACGGTGCAAATTAGCGGCTGTTAACTTTTTAATGCGTAATAAAGGCTTAGTTTCAATCGCGCCAAATTTAGTAAAATCAATCTCTAAATCAGGTGCAACAGACAAACCACCACCTGTGTTCACACCTGGTAGGCTTGTTTGACCTGTCATGACATTTTTCACAAATTGAAACACATCACTGCTCATGATACGATTTTTTCTACCCGTACCCACAACTTTAGTTAAATCGACTCCTAGTTCACGTGCTACGCGTCTCGTCGCAGGCCCAGCATACACATCAGCAGAAGGAATAGCCAAAACAGGTGCCGGTGTGACTGGTGCAATCGTCGGTGCTGGTTGCACTGCTGCCGGTGTGATTGATTCAGCGGGTTTAGCTGGTGGTTTTGCTTCTGCGGCGGCTGGTTTAGAATCTGATCCCTCAATTTCTAGAGAAATAATTTTATCACCCTGAGAAACCTTGCCATTTAATTGCACATAAACCGATTTCACAATTCCCGAATGTGTACTGGGAATATCCATGGCGGCTTTATCTGTTTCTAAAGTCACCAAAGTGGCTTCTTGTTTAATTTCGTCGCCAGGTTTGACGGCCACATCGATAATCAATACGTTTTTATAATCACCAATATCCGGCACGGTGATGTCTATTAATTCTGCCAAACTAGCATCCTCTTTAATCAATAATACTTGTGTTAAACCGTTAAAGGATTAGGGGCATCTGTTTTCAATGCATATTTTTGTTTAGCTTTGGCTAATACTGCCTTGTCTAAATCACCCTGATCCACTAACGCTTTCAAAGCCTGATAAACAACATAGTGTCTATCTACTTCAAAAAACTCACGTAATCTTTCTCTGGTATCACTTCGACCAAATCCATCGGCACCTAAAACATAATAGGGCTTGTTGATAAACTGACGAATACCTTCGGCATAAAGCTTCATATAATCGGTTGATGCAATCACCGGCCCTGTTGTTTTATCTAGACAAGCTGAAACATAAGATTGTTTTTGAGGTTGTTCAGGATTCAGTTGATTATGACGCTCACACTCTAAGCCATCTTTTCTGAGTTCATTGATGCTGGTTGCCGACCAAATATCTGCTGTCACCCCAAAATCTTTTTCTAATAATGCCTGAGCAGCAATCACTTCGCGCAATATGCTACCAGATCCCATTAGTTGAACATGATGTTTAGGGTTTTTGGGTTTAAAGGCAGAGGTATTAAATAAATACAGACCTTTGATAATACCCTCTTGAACAGCAGCATCACTCGGCATTGCAGGATGCGTATAATTTTCGTTCATGACAGTAATATAAAAATAAACCGATTCTTCTAAATCGACCATGCGCTTTAAGCCATGCTGAATAATCACTGCTAATTCATAAGCAAAAGTCGGATCATAGGTGACACAATTTGGAATCGTACCCGCTAATATGTGGCTATGACCATCTTGATGTTGCAAGCCTTCGCCATTTAATGTTGTGCGGCCACTGGTGCCACCAATTAAAAAGCCTCTGGCACGAGAATCGCCTGCTGCCCACGCTAAATCACCAATACGTTGGAAACCAAACATGGAGTAATAAATATAAAACGGAATCATGGTTAAATTGTGCGTGCTATAACTTGTGGCCGCAGCTAACCAAGAACAGAAAGCGCCTGCTTCGTTAATGCCTTCTTGTAAAATTTGACCATCAGTGGCTTCTTTGTAAAACATCACCTGATCGGAATCGACGGGTTTATATTTTTGACCCACGCTCGAATAAATACCTAATTGTCTAAACAGACCTTCCATACCAAAAGTACGAGATTCATCTGGCACAATCGGCACAATGTATTTACCAATATTTTTGTCTTTTGCTAAAGCCGTTAAAATGCGGACAAAAGCCATTGTGGTGGATAATTCTCTGTCTTCTGAGCTCTTTAACAGTGCATCAAACAAAGATAATTCGGGCAAGACATATTTAGGATGTGTGGCTTTCACACGTCTAGCTGGTAAATGTCCGCCTAATTTTTCACGACACTTTTTAAGGTATTGAATTTCTGGGCTATTTTCATCGGGGCGATAAAATGCCACTTCTTCTAATTTATCGTCTGGGATAGCAATATTAAATCTATCTCGAAATTCTTTCACTTCTTCTAGATTCAATTTTTTCGTGTTATGCGCTGTATTTAAAGCCTCACCTGCTTTACCTAAGCCATATCCTTTTACCGTTTTAGCCAAAATCACTGTCGGCTGACCTGTGTGATTCATGGCGGCATGATAAGCCGAATAGACTTTATCGAAATCGTGACCACCGCGTTTTAATTTATAAATTTCATCGTCGGATAGATGTGCAACTAATTCTTTAAGTTCTTCATATTTACCAAAGAAATGTTCGCGCGTAAATGCGCCTCCTTTGGCTTTATAATTTTGGTATTCACCATCGAGCGCTTCATCCATACGCTGTTGTAATAAACCAGATTTATCGGTAGCCAGTAATTTATCCCAGCCTTTACCCCAAATGGTCTTAATCACATTCCAACCAGCACCTGCAAACATACCTTCAAGTTCTTGAATAATTTTACCATTACCTCGAACCGGGCCATCTAATCTTTGTAAATTACAATTGATCACAAAAATAAGATTATCGAGTTTTTCTCGTGCTGGCAGTGTGATAGCGCCCAAGGATTCAGGTTCATCCATTTCACCATCGCCACAAAAACACCAAACTTTTCGATTAGATTTTGGTAATAAATTACGGTTTTCTAGATAACGCATATAACGCGCTTGATAAATGGCTTGTAGTGGCCCTAGCCCCATGGATACGGTTGGAAATTGCCAATAAGTAGGCATCAACCAAGGATGAGGGTACGAACTTAAGCCTTTCTTATCGACTTCACGTCTAAAATGAACTAATTGATCTTCGGAGAGTTCTCCTAATAAAAATGAACGTGCATACATGCCAGGAGAAGCGTGTCCCTGAAGATAAAGCAAATCGCCGCCTGACTCATGGTTCATGCCTCTAAAAAAGTGCGTAAATCCAACATCATATAGAGTAGCAGATGAACTAAACGTGCCAATATGACCGCCCAAAGAAGAATCCACTTGCTGTGCTTTTACCACCATTGCCATAGCATTCCATCGAATCAGTCCTCTGATTCTTTGTTCCATGAGCGCATCACCTGGTATAGCCGGCTGGTTATTCACTGAAATGGTATTACGATAAGGCGTATTTTTTTGCCAAACTGAGACTCCCGCTGCTTGAGCACTCTCAGTTAATTTATCCATAATAAACTTAGCACGCGCCACGCCATCTTGTTTAATGACGGATTCTAAAGCAGATAACCATTCTTGGGTTTCTTGGAGATCGATATCTTGCATAGGCAACCAACTTCTTTTAGTTGAAAATATAATGGCGGCGATTATAACACGCTTAGAAATTTAGCCAAAAGACGCAAGATACCCTTTCCAATCGAAAAAAGGACCGGGATCGGACTTGCGACCCGGTGCAATATCTTGATGTCCAACGATATTTTGTTGTGGAGAAATAGCAGGATAAGCCTCTATGATAGCTTGTGTACTTAAAATTAAGCTAGCATATTGGTTTTCTGTAAATGGCTCAAAATCTGAGCCTTCTAGCTCTATTCCTATCGAAAAGTCATTACAGGCTTCCTTACCTTTGAAATAAGAAGTACCCGCATGCCAAGCTCGATAATGAAAGGGAACAAATTGTATAATTTGGCCATCTCGCTTAATAAATAAATGAGCAGAAACTTTAAGATCTTTTATCTGTTCATAATAAGGATGTTCGGCAATATTTAAATTATTGCAAAAAAAATCGACGACCCCTGTGCCTGTATAAACACCTGGAGGTAAGCTAATTGAATGAATTACCAATAAGTTTATTTCAGTATGAGGTGGGCGTTCATTAAAATTCGGAGAGGGAATAAATAAAAGTCGGTTTACTGATTGCGAATCAGTCAGGAGACCTGAATTTGGATTAACTTTCATAGGCAACATTCCCAAGTTGGCATACCTAGGCAGGCGACTTTTCTTATTTTAATGGGATATTTTATAAATTGGCGCGCTCCAAAATCCCCTCTACCAAAGCGAGCATAGCGAGCCCATGGGAGAGGGTGGATTGGCCATCGCGTTAGCGGCCAAGCCGGGTGAGGGCTGAGAAAAAATGAAATCATGTTTTTTTGCCCTCATCCGGCCTTTCAGGCCACCTTCTCCCGCTACCACTCGCTACGCTCCTTGCGGTAGAAGGGATAAAGCCACATCGTATTACACTTTTGAGTTTTCTAGTTTCCTATCGTATGACAACAACAAATTTATAAACACAATAATTAAGCCTTCTTATTATGCTTTTTGTCTTTATCTTTTTCTTTGTCTTTATTTTTATCCGCTTCAGTATGCTTATCTAATTTGAGCTTTAAGCTAATTTTGTATTCGGCGCCATCGCCAGTTAAGACAAAATGCCCTTTCTCCCCTTCGCTTTTCACGATAGCTTTGTTGGGAATACTCCATTCTTGCTCTAGTTTACCTTTTTCGATATAAACTTTGAGTTTCACTGAGCCAATTAAATCATCTACATCCCATGGTGGCGCATCTGACTCCACGACTGAAATAATCAATTCGACTGATTCTTCATCTTGTATGGGTTTTTGCCATAACGTAACGTCTTTGACTTTATCAATGTATTTAGATAACCAATGAGATGGATATTCAGGAATACGATGCATAGCCGGTTTATCGACAGAAGAATATTCTGTGATATTCACATAAATCTCATCTCCAGAAAGATGTGCTGCCGTTTTAATCACTTGAATATCTTCAAGTGTTAATATCACCGGCGTGGTATTTACAGGCTTTTTAGAGTCGGCAGCTTTTTTTGCCGTATTCTTTGTGCCAATATACTCTGGTGTTTTAGCTGCTGCTAACACAGTTGTTTTGCCAAAAACCGCTGGAGAAAACAAAACACAAGCTACAAGCAAGCTAACCAGTTTTTTCGATAGCCGACTGTTCATAATCATCCCTATATTTGAACCTTGCTAATAAACTATACATTACTGGAACAACAAATAATGTCAACACCGTTCCAAACACCATACCACCAACAATCACTAAACCAATTTGCTGACGTGCTTCTGAGCCTGCTCCTGTTGCCATTGCTAAAGGCAAAGCGCCCAAAACGGTTGCACCAGTTGTCATTAAAATAGGTCTAAATCGAACAGATGCTGCTTGTTTGACCGACTCGAGTGCATTTTGATTAGTGTAGTATAGCTGATTAGCAAACTGTACGATTAATACACCGTGTTTTGTGATCAAGCCTATCAATGTGACTAAACCAATTTGACTGAATACATTTAAGCTTCCACCAAAAAACTTCATTAAACCTAAAGCACCCAACACACCTAGTGGCACAGTAAGTAGGATCACAAATGGGTCGATAACACTTTCAAATTGCGCTGCCAATACCAAATAAATAACAAGTAAAGCCACAAAAAAGACAAATAACAATGTACCTGTGGATTGCATATAATTTCGAGAGGCACCATCGAAATCGAAATTAGCCACACCATCGGTATTCACTTCAGCTAAGCTATCTTCTAGAAAGTTCAGTGCTTCACCCAAGCTATAATCAGGCGCTAATGACGCAGAAAGCGTAAACGAACGTAATTTATTAAAATGGTTTAATGATGCTGGCGTCACATTTTCGACCATATCCACAAAATTAGATAAAGCTACCATTTCACCATTTTTGGTTCTGACTCGAATATCTAATATATCGCTAGGATTGGCTCTCTG
Source organism: uncultured Francisellaceae bacterium (assembly GCA_964433995.1). GTDB lineage: Bacteria > Pseudomonadota > Gammaproteobacteria > Berkiellales > Berkiellaceae > CADEEZ01. Next base: position 13,722 of record CAYSTH010000006.1, read on the forward strand.
TGAATCTATACCTCTTAAAACAACATCGTATTGCTTTCCATTTTGTTGGAAATAAGTGACTTGCTGTCCACCCAATAATATATTTAATGTTCGCCCAATGGTATCGACCGACACACCACTACTAGCCGCTTTGTCTCTATTTACCTTGACCAAAATTTGGGGCTTTTTAATTTTTAATGTTGTATCGACATTCACTAATTTAGGATTGGCTCTTACCTTGGCCATAAATTTGTCAGATAAAGCAATTAATTCTTCATGTGAACCCGACATTTGCACCACAAAAGAAACAGGGCCACCAAAACCGCCCTCTTCAAGCGTAGAAGGTGGACTCACGGCAAAAGATAAAATGCCAGGAATACCAAATAATTGACCGCTTAATTGTTGCACAATCTCATCTTGGCTGCGTTTACGATCATCCCAATTTTTGAGACCTAAAAATGCAATAGAACGTGTTACATTTGGGTACCCTACAATATAAAAATACCGATTAATTTCAGGAATTTTTTCTACCATGGGTTTAAGGTTCCAGGCATATTTATCTGTATATTCTTTAGTGGAACCCTCGGGTGCAATACCAATGGCTATCGCGAAACCTCTGTCTTCTTTTGGGGCCAATTCAGATGGCAAGCTATAGAATAAAAATACATTCAGTGCCAAAGCCACGCCTATGCCAATTATCACTATTTTGGCATGACCCAGTGCTTTGCTTAATAAGCTTTCGTAACCTGTTGTCAGCTTATTCAGCGTGTTTTCGATAAAATTGTATACTTTGCCATGCTTATTATGACCATCATGTTTCAAAATACGACCACACATCATGGGCGACAACGTTAAGGCCGTAAACCCTGAAATTAACACACTGCCTGCCAGTACCACCGCAAATTCAGTAAACAATTTACCAATTCGGCCTTCTGTAAAACTTAATGGTAAAAATACAGCTGCCAAGGTGATAGTCATTGCAACAACCGCAGAGCTAATTTCTCTCATACCATTAATGGCAGCAACAATTGGCTTTTCACCTTTTTCGATGTGTCGATATATGTTTTCTAACACCACAATCGCATCGTCTACTACTAACCCTATCGCCAAAACCATGGCTAATAATGTCAGCGTATTAATACTAAAATGATTAATATACATAATCGAAAAAGTACCAATTAACGCCAAGGGTATGGTCACAATAGGAATAATCGTTGCTCTTACCGAACGTAAAAACATAAAAATCACGAGAACCACTAATCCGATTGCTTCTAATAGGGTGTGACTAACGGCTTTAATCGATTCACGAATATTTTCGGTAGAATCATAGGCTAACTCAATTTTCATGCCCGCTGGCAATGTTTTGGTGAGTTGTTTGCTTACTTTGTCTAAATCATTGGCAATGTCTAAAGGATTGGCTGTAGATTGTTTAATAACCCCTAAACCTAAGGTGCTATTACCATTGTATCGTGCTAAAAATCTGTCATCTCGAGGGCCAACTTCTACTTCGGCAACCTCACCTAACTTAACCAAATAATTTTGTGATTGTTTCACCACAATTTCTTTAAATTCAGCAGGTTTGACTAATTCTGTTTTAGCTAAAACAGTGAATTCTCTATCTACACTTTCAATGCGCCCACTGGGAATTTCGACGTTTTGTTTTTGTAGAGCATCTGAAATATCACCCACCGTGACACCATAAGCAGATAAGCGCTGATTGTCGAGCCAAATGCGCATAGAATAGCGACGTTCACCCACAACCAATACACGAGCTACACCTGCAATCACTTCTATTTTGTCTTTAACAAATCTATCGGCGTAGTCACTTATTTCCATTAAGTTATGCTTTGAACTAGATAGCGCTAACCAAATAATGGGGTCAGCATCTGCTTCTACTTTAGAAATAACTGAATCATCTGCTTCTTGTGGTAACAATTTTCTTGCACGTGAAACTCTGTCTCTCACATCGTTAGTGGCGTCATCAATATCTCGAGTCGGCATAAAACGCAAAGTAATTTGGCTTTTTTCATCGACCGTATTGGAGCTCATATAGTCGACGCCTTCAATACCGGAAAGCGTTTCTTCTAATTTTTGGGTAATTTGGCTTTCTACAATAGTCGCATTAGCACCTTCGTAGTAAGTTTCAACATTCACGACAGGAACAGATACATTGGGAAATTCACGAACCGTCAGCATCTTAAAGGTCATGATACCGGCTAACATGATTAAAAGGTTGATAACCGTCGCAAATACTGGGCGCTTAATGCAAAAATCTGATAATTTCATTGTTATTTTACAATCCTAATGGGCGCATTGGGAAATAAGCGAATATGACCACTTGTTATGACCAAATCGTTTTTAGAAAGACCTTTGGTTATTTCTACTTTGCCATTTTCATGCACACCAGTAGAAACAGGTTGTATAATGGCTTCATCACTCTTATCTTTTCCATTTCCCTTTTTAACAACAAAAACATAAGTATTATTTTCTGTTGCTAAATTATTATACTGGATGGCTTGTTCTGGCACGATGAAAGCATTTTCATGTGTGTCGATAATCAGTTCAACGTTTGCAAATAATCCAGGACGCAAAACAAGGGAGGCATTTGGAATTTCTGCTTGTAGCAACACACTTCTGCCGTTTACATCGATTTGAGGATCGATAGAAACGACTTTACCATTGAATTTTTTGCCAACGAAAGCACCTACTTCAATTTCGACAGCCTGCCCCACTTTCAATACCTGATAATAGGTTTCCGGCACTCTGAAATTTAGCTTTAAAGTATTAATATCGCTTAATTGGGCAATCACTTGTCCTGGTATAATATATTCTCCAGAATCAATTCGCGTGATACCTACATAACCTGTAAAAGGAGCTCGGATTTGTGTTTTTTCTAGTTCCGTCTGAGCTAATGCGACATTTGCTTCATTAATTTTTAAAGCTGACAAAGTTTCATCCACTTCGCTTTGCGCACCACTGCCTTTGGATAAGAGTGATTTGGCGCGTTCGTATTTTAATTGGCTTAAGCTGCTTGCTGCTTTTGCTCTATTTAATGTCGCCTTTAAAACAATGTCATCTAAACTGATTAACATATCATTTTGATGAATAAGCTCACCTTCTTTAAATGGAAGCTGAGTGATTCTACCCGCGATTTCTGAAGTTACATTGATTTCTTGTTTAGGATAGAGAGTGCCCGTTGCCTTTACTTTTTTAAATACCGTTTTGATTTCTGGTGTTGAAGCTTCGACTGGCATACCCATCATAGGTGGCGCTTCTTGCTTGTCACCACAAGATGCTAAGGTAATTAACATAATTAAGCTAAGTAATAACTTTGCACTTAACCCCATGCGTTTATCGATTTCCTTTAGCATTCGCCTAATCCCGTACAAAAATATATATTGCTGTTTTAATTAACTGATTATTCTAACAACAATAAAACTGTTCTACAAACTAATGTTACTATACAGTTAAGTCTTAAACAGGGTAGGAAGACAATGACAGTCAGTTATTTGAAAAAGTTGGAAGTTTGCCTAGTGCTGCCTATTTTCTCTACCTACCGTGGCTTGACCACGGTATCCAGAGATTTTTTTCAGCACGTAGAGAATAACATTAAATGTTATTACACAGATCAATCACCACCAAAAGAAAAATGTTTTGATTCAAGATTCATGTCTTGCTCTTGCTTATCCTGATTCTCAACGCGCTGTCTTTTATTACGTCCCTCTTCATCTAATTCATCTTCTGCTTTTCTTTTTTTAGCGTTTTGTAATAGCGTAACAACTGGCGCTGGTGCATCAGTTAAGAGCTTGGCAGAATCTTTCGCATTTTTATTTGCATACAAAGACAAACCAGCTAATTTACATATCTCTTTCGCGTCACTTTCTACGCGGTGTTTATACCACTCATCAAAACCATCAATATCTTTAAACTTTGATAATAAATCACAAATCATATCAAATATTTCTGAGGGTAATTGATTAAATCCATGGTTAGAATCCATTTTCAATAAAAAAGGCATAATAATTTTGCATACTTTCATTTTATTCTTTTCTAGCATTTCATAAAAGTGGGCAACCTTTCCACTAAATTGTGATTTACTTTCTGCAACTTCCATAAGCTGTTCAGCAGAGAGTTCGCACATTAATCGATAAGGTGAATTTTTTCTAAAATTTTGGTTTGCGATCATAAGTGCCGTCATTTTATAACCATCAACCGCATCTACTTTCACACCATGTTGAATTAATAAGTTAATAATTTCTAAATCATCATGATAATAAACGGCTTCCATAAGCAGAGTCGAACCTAAAAAATTGGTCTCTTTTACATTTGCACCTGCTTGAATAAGCACACGAGCAATATCTGTGAAACCTTTACTAACAGCAAGTTTAAGTGGGGAAGAACTGCCAAGGTTGGTTCGATTTGGATTTGCTCCCATAGAAAGAAAACAATTCACGCCCTCCAAATCATTAGAAGCAACACATTCTGCTAGTTTCACAGCCAGAAATACGTCTAAATAGGTTGATTGTGGTGCATCCATAAAAAAATCTCTCAATAGGTTAATAAAATAAAAGATGCCGAATCATACTTATACAGTCTTACCAATATCAACAAATAACAGACAAATGAGAATATAAAACTGACAAAATGTTCAGTTTGTGGCTAGGAACTTATTATCCTTCTTTTTACTCAATTCAATACGAAAACATGATAGCAATGGATTTAAGCACTATTTGGTTGACCTTAAAGCAAACAGCTTGATGAAAACAAATAAATTAGTACTAACGTCCAGTAAAAAGAAATATTAATAAATGCTTTTATTAGATTTAAGACCCGTTGAAGACGCATTAAATTAGGTTAATTACACGTTTTCAACATAAACCAGATTGTTTTGCTAAATAGGTGACAATATGAAAAACACTGACAACAGCACAAATGCAAATGGTAAAGCTCAAACCATTGAACATGGCACCCAGGCAAAACCTGAGGCTAATGGTGCTGGTACTAATAAGATGGCATCAAGTGACGCGCCTCAACCTATGCATCTTGCTCAACTAGAAACCGAAGCTAACAGTCATTCTGGCGAAGCAAACCATGCTGCTTCAGGTGTTGCACCAGCAACTATTGTACTCGCAGCTGTTGGAGACGATTTACCTACCCCATTACTCACAGAACAAAGCAATGCCCCAGCACAAAATCAAGAAGGTCAAGGCAACCAAAATCAAAACCAGGCTGGTGAAGTATCAGATCAAGGTGGCGATGCAGCTCAAAATGCTGGCCAAAGTCAAGAACAACCTCAAAATGCAACCGATAATACTGGTGCTGAAAATGTACCTGGCGAAAGCACTTTACTTTCTCAAGCAGATTTGCAAAACCTAGACAGTACCGCTGCTGGTAATCCTATTGGTGATTCTATTGAAGAACCTCTAGCAAACCCTTTCGGTAACCTAGATGCGGTAGAAGATACTCGTTACGATTGGGACAGAGGCACCCCTCCTGAAGATTTTAAAGTCAGTTTTGCTCAAGATTTTACACCCGCAGTCGCAGCTGCTCCCTTTAACCCTGTCCCCATCGCGAATGATGATTTTATAGGCAGTGTCATCAGAGGTAGCTGTTGTGAAAGAGAGACCACTGATAAAGTTAGTTTTGATGGCAAAGGAAAAGGTTACTGTGGCTCTACCTACAACGAGTTACAATTTAATATTTTACCTAATGATATTCTTAGTCCCGATGCGCCTAATGTGATTTCGAGCATTACCTTTATTCAAGGAGGCAATCCTGTCACGCTGAATACGGCTCAATTTGATGGTACTCTTATTCAGTTAGATGATGGCAGCTCATTTACTTTACATGCAGATGGTAGTTTGTCTTACACAGGCCCAAACAACCCGAACAATGGCGAACTCCCTGGTGCACCTGAGACCGTTAAAATATTTGATTATATCTTGAGTGATAACACCCCAGATAGCGATCCTGCTAGTGTATATGTAAAAATTTACGAACCTCCTGTTGTTCAAATAGGAGATGCTTGTGCAGTAGAAGGCAATCAATTAGCATTCAATGTCACTTTATACGGTGAGCTCCCTCCTGGATTTGTACTAAAAATACCTTACTACACCTATGATGGCTCAGCTCAAGATGGCCCTGACTACACTGGTGATGTGAACTATCTTACCTTTGTGGGTGTTGAAGGTCAAACCTCACAATCAGCAACAGTTTATATCAATACTTTAACTGATGATATCAATGAATGCTCTGAAAACATGTTCATTCATTTAGACACTAGTTGCACTATTGTTAATGAATGCTCTTATCTAAACGACTTTAATGGTCAAGGTACTATTTTCGATCAACCAGAAAAAATTCCTGAACAAACGATTTGTTCTAATTATTTTGGTCTATTTCAGGTTTATGAAGCTGGTTTACCTGATGGAACACATGTTGGCAACACCAACACACAATTAACAGGTAATGTATTTGATGATTTCAACCTTGCTGGATATAGCCTCAATCAAATAGATATACATATTCAACAAGCACTCAATCCACTTTTCGTGTTGAATGACAGCAACCCTGATGCGGTCACTTTAACAAATGGTCATGCTATATTCACCATAGATACTTCCAATAATGGCATTGGTACTTATGGCGCCTGGACTTACGAATTGACAGGCAGTGTAACAAATCCTCTGCCTGCTAGCCCTGAGGGTGAATTTAATCAAAACTTCTTAGAATACATTAAACTCACCTTGTGCCCATTACCCGCTGATTGCAACAGTTCTAACAACTATGAAGATAGCAATAATCCTTATAATTCTTCTGAAAATGGCTGTACGCCTCCTACTCCTGAATGCACAGATGTCACTTTAAAAGTTAAAATAGTAGACGATGTACAAATACCACAAAATGATTGTTACGAAGTACCTGTATGTAGTGGAGATTGTGCTCCAAGCATAACAGATACTTCATTCAAATTAACCAGTGCACCTAGTGAAGAAGGTTTAGGTAGCTTTGATGCTGTCGTTTCTTGGAACGGCACTACCTTAACCATCACTTTAACCAATAATTCAGCAACAGCAGGATTTCTCACTGGATTATTAATCGATATTCCTCACCCTGAATTATTAAACGGAGCGCATTCTACTAGCGATGCAGATTTTCAGTTTATGTCTGTACCCATCAATGGCAATCAAGGACAACCTTTTAACCCAACAGATGGCACTGGTCATTATGACTTAGGTTATGCTCTGGGTGGTAATTGGGAAGGCGGTGGAAGCCCTCAAAATGGTATACCTGCAAATGGTTCTGTTACTTTCACCTTTAATTATGGTGCCAATAATGGCCTGAGTATTTTAGATTTTTATAACCAATTTAATGATTTAAATACTGACGACAATGTGAGCAATTTCATTGTTCGCTTCAAGGGATTTGCAGATGGTGGCAGTGACAAAGTAGGTGCTGAATTTGTTTGCGGAAACGGTACTGATGGCCATGACAATATTCCTCAATCCATCACTGGTAACGTGTTAGATAATGATACCCCCAGTGCAGATAGAATCGCTGATGGCCCTAATGCCCATAACGGTATGACTGTCTTTTTTGTGGCAGGACCAGGATTTGTTGGTGGTGCGCTCTCTCCTGATGTGGATAATACCTTTACTACAGACAAGGGATCGACTTTTGTTATCCGTGAAGACGGTAGCTTTGATTATACCCCTGCTGCAGGTTTAACAGAAAATGAAGTGATTACTTATTTTTCTCGTGATGGTGATGGTTCTATTCGTTCTGCAGAGGTCACCTTCAAACCTGTTGAAAACTACAATGATGTACCGGTTGCCGTAGATGACTGTGCTTGTGAAGGTCCTAGCACGGTTCCTGAAACTTGGTCAATCGTTATTAATTTCAATGGAACGAATGCTGATTACAACAGTAGTTTTGGTTACTATATAAAAGATGCTAATGGCTTTCCAACTGAAGGTAAAATCGTTTGGGAAGGTGTAAAAGATGGTATCCCTAATAATGAATTAGTACTAAACCAAGACAACATGCAAGGTGTCAATCCTTGTGACATTGGTTATTTCATCATTCCAGATGGATGGACCAAAAATAATGGCGTGATTAACGATGGCACGGCTGTTACCTTTCTCTTAGACAATCAAGGACACTGGCAAGCTCAAACGGCTAATGGGAACATACCATTAACCGGTCAAGACTCTAATATTTACTTTGACAACGGTAATTTAAATATTGACAATTATCCACATATGAGTAACGTAGGAAATGGCAATTTTAACTGGGAAGATTTGTTCAATGGTGGTGATGCTGACTTTAACGACGTCCAAGTGAATATTCAAAACAATTTTAATTGCCCCACTTGCGAAGGCATTGTTAGCCCTGTCTATGGCAATTTACTAGATAACGATCATCTTAGTACCGATGGCGGTAATCGCGTTGAGTCCATTGCTTTTGGCAACCAAAGTTTCTTAGTGCCTGAAGGAGGCTCTGTTAGCATTAATCAAGACGACGTAACAGGCGAAAGTGTTCCTTTTGTTCTCATTGTTTATTCTGATGGGGAGTTTACTTTCAACCCAGGGCTCAATAATACCCAAGCTAATCAACATCTTGAGTTCAAATACACTTTAGCAGATATTAATGGTGACAGTAGCACCGCTAACTTTTGCTTTGATGTCGCACCTCAACAATCCGAAGAAAATATTCCTAATGATGCCAATATCATTGCACCTCCAAATGATGACTTACCCGCTCCTATTGCCAGCGATGACGGTAACAGTGTCTCGGAAACACACCTTGCTGCAGGATCAGATCCCGACGCCTCATTGCTTTCTGTTTCGGGTAATATTTTGGCTAACGATAGTTTTGGTGCCCCCGTCCAAATCGTAAATATCGGTGGCATAAATGTGACTGGTGGTGATTTAGCCTCTGGATTCAAAATTGTCAGCACAGCACACGGCGACATGAAAGTATTTTTGGTTGATGGTAACGGACACGCACAAGGTGATTATGTTTATACCCTTACCAGTGCTTCAGCTGATGCCTCAGATTCTGTTAGTTATAGCATTTTGAGTAATAATCAACTTAGCTCTGCTAGCATCTTAATTAGCATCGCTGATGATGCACCAAGTGCTGCATCACATGATGTCACTGTTTGGGAACAACCTATTGTCGCAGGTCAATCTGACGGCGTGGTTGTCTCGACTGGTAATGTGTTAGACGGTGCTAAATCGGGCGCTGATGTCCTTCCTGTCAGCTATGCACCAAAAACTGCTGTCGATGCCATTAGTTTTGAAGTGCTTAATTTATCTAATGCCAATCAAGCTGCTTACTTGGCTTTAGGTGCTGTTATTACTGTACTTTCTGGTAATATCAGCAAAGTAGCACTTGCAGTGCCATTAAACGGGGATATCTCTTTTGGTCTACCCGATGGTGCAAGCATGACAATTGGCTCAGATGGTTACTATAGTTTACATCAACCTGTTGGTGGCATCAGTGCAGATAAATCATATGCTTTCTCTTACGAAATCACTGATAATGATGGCAGTAAAGCAGAAGCTGATTTAAATGTCACTGTTAAAAACTTTAATGCCCCCATTGCAAATGAAGATAATATCTGGACTTTTGACTCTGGCACAAAAACCATGAATGTTTTTGACAACGATGTTTTAAGTAGTAGTGCAACAGTACGTGAAGTAACATACAAAGATGAGCACAATCTAACCAAAACAATTTCTGTACCTCAATCTGGTAATGGCAACAATGCTTGGGCAAGTTTTACTACTCACTCTGGTGCAGAAGTTAAAATAGACAAAAACGGAAATGTACAATACAAACCAGATAACGTCTCTAGAGGCCATTCAGAAATGGATGTCATGAGCTATAAAGTAGTTGAATCTGGAAATGGATCTCATAGTGCGGTAGGTGAAATCAAAGCTCATGTTTTCGATAGAAACGCTGATTTTGAACACTTGAATGGTGACCATCGCAACAATACATTAGATGCTACTGATTTAACTGGTACTGTTGCCATGACAGGTAATGGTGGTAAAAATGAATTTAAAATAGATTTAGGTAATGCTTCTCGTTCAAATGATAATCCTTCTGACGTGATCATTACTGATTTATTTAAATCAGGTGCCACAAACTCTCTCACCTTCACTCATGTGTCTAATGCAGATGGTAAACCTGGCCTCGGTATAGGAGACATTATCTCTTCTATTAATACCGTAAGCCAAGTCAGTCCAAATGGAGACATCCATGTTAACTTTAACAATGGTACCAATCTTTCTATTCAAGACCCAGGGTTTACCATGAGCATGCCAACGGCTAACGAGTTTATCCAACAATTACAAGAGCACAGCATTCAAGTATCGGCTCAAAACTAAAAAAGGATAAGCTGACATTTTTTGAAAAAGCCAGGATTTAACCTGGCTTTTTTTTGTTTGCTTGAGACATTAACGCATAATCTGTTATTTTCTGATTAAGATGTAACACCAAACTTTTGGTATATGTTTGAAAATAAGGATCGGCACAATAAACAGGTAGTATTTCGCTAAATTGAGCAATCATTTCTTGTGGCACATCGCCTAAATTCATTTGAAATAATGCCAGCTGGCTTAGCGATTTACTGGGTGGAAAACTAAAGTAGATCTTCAATAAATTATGCCAAATAAATAACGATTTATCATCGGCGCCAAAATCGGCTTGGTAAGTATAAGTATTAGACAAGCTGCTTTTTACTTTTTGCCAATCTAGTTGTTTAAAAAGCAATTCATCCTCAATGAATTTTAAAAAACTTGCCCTGTATTTTTTAGGTATTTTATCTAGTTTTTGATATACCCCATAGTTTACCGCAAATTTTTCACGTGTTTCATCTAGCCAAGAATGTAGTTTTAGGCCTTTATAAAAACTATTGGGCTGAGTTTGTATGTCGGCTAGCGTGACGCCTTTAAAATGTGTTTCTTTACGTTTAAGACCACCTAAATAGCGCGCATCTGGAAAAAGGGTGCCCACGTAAAAAGCATCTTGATCTTGATTGGGTGTACCTAAGTTGTCTAACCATGTTTTAGCAATGTAGGCATGCATAATAGGCGCTGCAGCATTGGCCAGCGGCATGTAAAACATCAAAGAAAAGAATAAGGGGAATAAGCTAAATCGTGAAGCTCGCCAGCATTGTTTAAAAATATACATCATACTCATGCTAATATGACCTTTTTGCTCAAGTCGGTATTTAAACACCTTGCTTAGGCTGAGTAAATAGGCTTTTTACTTTACCTTAGAAGAAAACAGCAGTATATTTTTGAGTACCTTGATAGGTAAAATAAAAAGTTTATTGACTGAAATAAAAGGGTTTAAGTATTACTATGTTAATCAAATCAACAATGTCCAAACCAAGCTATTTCACTCAATTTTCTGTTACCCTATTACTCTCTCTGCTTCTTGGCTTTTCAGGCAGCTTTTTTCACACCTCTGTTCAAGCAAAACCTGCTGCTCAACAAACCGTTAAAAATGAAAAAGCCCAAGTCATTATTTTAACCGCCAGCTGGTGTGGTTATTGTAATAAGCTTCGCCAATATCTACAAAGCAACCAAATTAAATTTACCGAATATGATATTGAGCATTCTAATATGGGATATCAACTTTACCGCTCACTTGGTGGCAAAGGCATACCTGTTGTGAAAATAGGCAACAATGTGATTTATGGTTACAATCCAGATGCTATGAAGCAAGTACTAAACGAAAATGGGTATAATTTGCCTTAGTTAAAAAGCCTACAAGAAATTGGGACGACACGGGGGTCGTCCCCTACAAAATCTCAGTTTTAAATTTGATGAATGATTAATTTGTTACATTTTACCCCACTAAAAAAGATAATATGATATTTATTGGCACAATCAAATGTAGGGGACACCCCCCGTGTCGTCCCAATTCTTCTTAAGATAAAGCTTTGAGGGCAAAGCAAGACACGCCCACCATAATTAATCGAGCTAAAAAAATTTACTGCAAGATGTTAAAAAAATTTTTGAATTTAAAATGGAATAAGCTGGGCACGCTCCGCTTTGCCCACCCTACGACTACCGTTCATACTTACATAAGCTTTATTTTATTTATTTGTTTATTTATACCCCAAGCCCACGCAGACTCTATTAACCCCTTATTTAAAAAAATCATCCAAGCTCAACCTTATACTTTTTTTTGCCAACTGCCCATTTCACCTAAAAACAAAGTGGATTTTCAAGCCTGTGGTTATTGCCCCATAGAACAAGCTTCTGTCGTCGCCATGCCTATTGTGCCTTTTGAACAGCTTGCCAAAAATTTACCTTGCTATCAGCATAAAATATGCGCCAAACCAAACAGCTCTTTTTATCAAGGCTTATCTTGCTGCAAAAAAATAGACTTGCTCTACCAAAAAATGAGCCAAGATTTGCACAATTTAGTACCCGAAACGAAACATATCAAGCAATTAAGAGCGCAGAAGATTCCTGGCATATTACCTAATATCACCTCTTCATTGGGTTGCCAAGCATTACAAACAGATTCCAAAAGACATGTCATACATATACCTGAAGCACAAAGAGGGATGGTTGCCCGAATTTATTTATATATGAGCGATACTTATCAGCTAAAATTAGATAAAGAGTTACGACAAACGCTCGAAAATTGGCATGCCCTGTATGGGGTAACAGCCTGGGAAAAAACACGCAATCGACTGATTTACAATGAACAAGGCACATTTAATCATTGGGTAGAAACATTAGCTCATGGCTCAAAAACTAAACAACCTAACCCTCACACGATTAGGAATTAATGCCTATAAAGAACCCATTTTGTATTTGCGAGAAGACGCACCTATTTGTCGTTCAGAAGGCTTTGCTGTTCACGCCAGAGTAAAAGTGACTCTGGGAAAAAAATCGATTATTGCGACCATTCATACACTAAACCCAAATAAACAACCTTGGCTGCCTGAAGGAAAAGCTTCATTATCTGAATATGCTTGGGAATATTTGCACGCCAATGAAGGCAATATGATTAAACTCTCTCATCCTGCGCCTTTGTCATCATTAAGCCATATTCGTTCTAAAATATATGGCAATGTCCTTTCTAAAGATCAAATCCAAGAAATTATTGATGATATTGCTCATCGAAATTACGCAGATATTACGATTTCTTCTTTTATCACTGCTTGTGCTGGTGGTAGACTAAATTTAAATGAAATTATCGATTTAACACAAGCAATGGTAAAAAGTGGCAAAAAGCTTATTTGGCCACAAAATCAAATGATTGTTGATAAACATTGTGTAGGTGGCCTACCTGGTAACCGCACAACACTTATCATTGTACCGATTGTCGCTGAATTTGGTTTGTTCATACCTAAAACCTCTTCTCGTGCCATCACCTCTCCTGCTGGTACTGCCGATACGATGGAAGTTCTCGCGCCTGTTGACTTAGATATTCCTACCATGCAAAAAGTGGTCAGTACACAAGGCGGATGCATCGTCTGGGGAGGCGCTGCTGAGTTAAGTCCCTCTGACGATATTATGGTTCAGATAGAGCGCAATTTAGATTTAGACAGTGAAGGACAACTAGTTGCCTCTGTTTTATCTAAAAAAATTTCTGCTGGTTCTACTCATATTCTGATCGATATGCCCATTGGTCCCACTGCCAAAGTACGAACCATAGAAATGGCTCAAAATTTAAAACAAATTTTTGAACAAGTCGGCATGGCTTTAAATCTTAAACTTAAAATTATTTTTTCAGATGGAACACAACCAATTGGCCGTGGTATAGGTCCTGCTTTAGAAGCTCAAGATGTGCTTGATGTGTTGCAAAACAAACCCGGTGCCCCTCTCGATCTAAAAGCAAAAGCATTAGAACTAGCAGGACACTTGCTAGAGTTTTCACCTAAAGTTCTTCCAGGAGAAGGCTTAAAAATAGCCACTCACATTCTAGAATCTGGTCGTGCTTGGCATAAATTCCAACATATTTGCCAAGCTCAGGGTGGCATGAAAAAAATACCTGTTGCTTCGCATTTTCATGATGTATTGGCAGAATATGCAGGAAAAGTGGTTAGCATTGATAATCGATATATTGCTCGTGTTGCAAAATTAGCAGGTGCGCCATCTGATATTGCAGCAGGGGTATCACTCAAAGTCAGTGTGGGCAGCATAGTCGAAAAAAACGAAACCCTCTATCGTATTTATGCCCAATCTAAAGGTGAATTAATTTACGCGCTTTCTTTGTTAAAACAACATAAAGAAATTATTAAAGTGGTTCCCTTATGAATATGCCCTATTTAACCAGTTTAATGCCACAACATGCTTTATATATTAGCCTACAAACCCAAACGAATTGGCCTAGCATTCATTTAGACACTCGTGCTTTCCCCGATGAAGAAAGTTATATTCGAATTAAAAATGTCGCTATCTTAAATTCAGAAAAAAAAATCAAACCTGTTTTTGTTTTTCACAATTTTGATTTTCCTAATAACAATATATTAAATTTAATTTTTTTAGCAGAATTATTAAAATCCTATGGTGTGACGCATTTATACTTGTTTTGCCCCTATTTAGCTTATATGCGACAAGATAGTATATTTCAACCTGGTGAAGGGGTAACTGCTCAATATTTTGCCACTCTCCTTGAACAATATTTTGATGGCTTGGTGACCATTGATCCGCATTTGCATAGAATCACTGATTTACAAACACTCTACCCTAAGGCTTTTATAACTAAAGTACTTTCTAGTAACATAGTTATCAGTAATTGGCTGGCTAAAAACTATCCTAACAGTATATTAATTGGTCCAGATAGCGAAAGTGAGCAATGGGTAAAAACTATAGCGCAACAAAGTCAAAAACCTTATCTTATTTTTAATAAAACACGAACAGGTGATAAAAAAATTGAAGTCACTCTAACCGCCTCACAACAACAAATGCTTAAACAAACAAATAAACAAGTGATATTATTGGACGATATTATTTCTTCTGCTCAGACGATGATCCAATCTGTAAAATATATTCAAACAATTACTCCAGGTAATACCCCTATCTGCGTAGGCATTCATGCTTTAATGAACTCAATTGCTTATAACGATTTGTTGAAAGCCGGCGCTAAATATGTTTACACAACCAATACAGTTGCTCATTCAAGCAACCATATTGATTTGTCAAATTGGTGGGTAAAAGAAATTAAAGCGTATTATAACCGTCTTAAGCTTTGATAATACCATTTATCAAATAACATATCGGCATCGTCTTTAATTTTGAAACTTTCACGATCGTTCAGAATGCGGTTTAATAATGTTTCTAATTTATTTTCTTCCTCTTCTTCGCGATAAAGTTTAAATAATTTTCTCAGCGATTTGAGATCACCTGTGATCGCTCTATCGGTTAAATACGCTAAGTGGCGTTCAATTTTTTTATAAGGGTGCTGTAATAATTTATCGATGTTATCGTGCCAAAATGCATCGATATACCCCATGGCTGCTTCACCATGATATTTGTTTAAAATGGTGCTGACTTGTTGATAGACAAATTCTTTGGTTTTTGTTTGTGTACGTTTTTTTAAAATTTCGCACAATTTTTGCGCTCGTTTTGCATTCATTCTCGAACTAGCTGCATTCGCTGCTTCTACTGCTTGCACCGCAAACAGCATGGTTGCTTTAAACGACAAACCCAAAATAGCGCCGGCACCAATGGCTAAACAATAAAACGGCATCGTTAATTTTAAAAAACGAAACATGGGATGAATAGAAGGCAGTATCATCAATAACATTAAGCCAAATAGTCCACCAGCCAATGTTTGACCTGAGACTTTTTGAATAAATTTACCAATTTGTCCACGATAATGAGGGGTTTTGCTAGAATTGGTCATCATGCCAGTGCCTAACACTGTACCAATAATAAAACCGATTGGCTTAACCAGAAACTTAGAGATATCTGCCGATAAGCCCTGCAAGATATTCAGTGGGAACTTAAATAAGTTTTCTATTAAGCTTGATTGAAAAACTGTGCCGATGATGGGTAAATTTTTTAACCCTTCATCATAGATAGCAATTAAGCCATCGGGTATAAAGCCTAAGATGCCACGGCCAATATCTTGTGCCACTTCACCACCTGCTTGTGCCCAATGAAAAACATTTTGAGAATAAGTATCGGGAGATGACTGTGCTGTTTGCTTATTTGGATTAGTATTAGGTTTTGGTGACATGAGCACTCCGTGCATGATTGAACATAGTTAGTTTTTTATCTAAAATCAGTGAATGCCTGCTTATAAATTATGATAAACTTTTTTAAGCAACTTTGCTCGTTGATCTCACGATCTTTACCGCAAGGAGAATATATTCGTGATCACAGTTGAACACCTCGTGTATGAATACCCAGGAAAAAGAGCTTTAGAAGATATTTCTTTTAAGTTGGAAGCCAAAACTATTACTGCGTTAGTCGGTCCAAATGGTGCGGGCAAAACAACTTTAATTCGATGCTTAGCAGCATTGACCCCTCCTTTTTCAGGCAATATTAAGATCTCTGGCTTTGATACTATAGAAGAACCTAGAGAGATCCATAAAAATTTAGGTTATCTTTCTGATTTTTATGGTTTTTATGACGACTTAAATGTTGAGCAAAATTTATCTTATTTTGCTTGGAGCCATGGCATCCCTTTTGAAGAGACTCAAGAAAAAGTCGACAAAGCCATGAGTCGATTACAGTTAGATAATTATCGTTTTCAAGCAGCAGGCACTTTATCGAGAGGCTTGAAACAGCGTTTAGCGATTGCGCAAGCAATTGTGCATGAACCTGAATTAATTATACTCGATGAACCCGCATCAGGACTCGATCCTGAAGCACGCATTCATTTATCTCAATTATTTGTTGAACTCAATCGAGCTGGCGCTACCCTTATTGTGTCATCTCATATTTTGGCAGAACTAGAAGATTACTGCACTCAAATGCTGGTGATGCGCGAAGGAAAAATCACCGATTTTCAACAAATCACTGATACTGCTTCTAGTTTAATTTATAAAGTTACCTTATCTGAAGCCGCAGAACTTTATATAACCAAATTATCGGCTTTATCGAATAAAGTGACTGTACTTCAGCATCAAGATAATCTCATCACCCTTCAATATATTAGCGATGATAAAAATCAAGCAAGCCTCTTAAAAGATCTCATTTTATTGGGGCTACCGGTTACAGAAATTACACAAGTGAAGCATCGTTTACAAGATCTTTATTTAGGGAAAAAATCATGAGAACCCAGCCTATTTTATCTAATCCAGAATTTCAGCGTAATCTCTGGCAAGAGCTCACTAAGCATCGATTAATCGGTGGTGTGATTATTTTAAGTATTGTAGCTTGGCTGAATTATGCATCTGGTGCAACCAATCTTTTTTACTGGATAACCTTCGGTATTATTTGCATATGGGGAATTAAAGCTGCCAGTGAATCCATTCAAGAAGAATGTCAACATGGCACCTGGGATTACCAGCGCATGTCAACTATCTCTCCCTTTGCATTTACTTGGGGTAAGTTATTAGGCTCGACCAGTTACACCTGGTATTTAGCCGGTATTTGTCTGGTTTATTTTGTTGGGCTAGGTCTTTATTTTGATGAACCTTTTCATCTTTTAATCAATCAATATTTTATTTTTATGCTTTGTGGCTTAGCGGGACAATATATTGCTTTAACTTTTAGTTTGAATGCCATTCAATTTGGTAGAGATAAACAGTATTCATTTCGATATTTTATGACAGCTCTGATCATAGTCGGCATATTTTGCTCTATGTTAACGACTGCATTGAAGCATGATGGCCAAATCGAATGGTATCATATGACGATTAACACTTACCCTTTTTTGCTTTCTTTAGCGGGATTGGTACTTTGCTGGTCGACATTAGGGGCATATCGTCTGATTCAAACTGAATTTCAATATAAAAAATTACCCTATGCTTGGGTCGGGTTTTGTTTATTTTGGATTTTATATATGACAGGTTTTGATCAATTAGATTTAAGCAAAACAGTGCTGAGTAATTTATCTGATGAGCTAAAAGATTCTTCTCTATTTAGTAGAGTTTATGTCGCTTTTTTATGTTCATCAACATTGGTTTATATTAGCTTATTTAGTGAAAAACATCAGATAGTGAACTATAGAAAAATATTGTCTTTATTTTTAGAAAAAAAATACACTGAAATCTTATTTTATTTACCACGATGGCTAATCGCTAGCGTCTTTTTTGTTTTACTTTATGTGCTAGTGATTTTTTTTGGTAATATCAGTATTATTTCAAATCTGAATACTGAATCTGCAGATAATACACTCGCCATTCATGGTTTAGTGTTTGGTACCAGCACTGTCTTTCTTGTTATTCGAGATATTTTATTGGTACACTTTTTTTATTTTTCAAATAACCCTAAGAGAGCAGCATTATCGGCTGTTTTGTATATGGTATTATTATATTTTGTGATCCCTTCATTATTGGTTGCTATTCATGCAAATGCACTAACAGGTATGTTTTTACCCAGTCCAAAAAAACTCGATTTGCTTGGTTGGACTGGCTTGTCATTTCAAATTTGCCTGTTAGCTTGGTTGGTCTGGAGACGTTTTTCTCGTATACAATCGGCTTAAGATTGTATCCCAACTCGCTTCTATCGTGATGGTTTTCTCAAACGGTAGAGCGAGATGGGCAAAAGGTTTAAAACTTAATACGGCTCGTATATTCGAGCATTGATTTAACACTTCCGAAATTTTGTCTAATAAATCATAAGTAAAGGCTGTTGAATTAATAAAAACAACCGTTGCTTTTTTTATTTCTAACAGCATTTCTGATGATAAGAAATTGCCTTCTAATAAACTTATTTTTTTATGCTCGGGTTCTAAAAAAGAATCGAGTTTAGGTAATATTTTAATTGCTTGTTGGTGAAGCAAAGTAGACGCTTCAATGCCTATGACCTGTTTACAAGGTGTTCCTAATACAATACTGGTGCATATTTTGCCTAAACCCGATCCTAAGTCTAAAAAAACATCTTCGGGTTGTAATTTAATTTCTTCGGCAAATTTCATTAGACTTAAATAATGCACCTCACCATAAGTTAAACAAACATCATGACTAAAATAATTGCTTCGCTGTTCTTTGCTATATTTTAAATACCCATTGAGGTCTTGATATAATTTACTGATAAAATCTTGTATAATTTCATGCTTGGGTAAATCGATAATCATATTAACAATAGCCAACTTTCTAACATGTTAAAATCCTTAAGATCTTCTGGTTACTATCGAAAATTATATGCACAAAAATGCTTAAAACGCATTATATTTGAATTTATTTTTGGTGCGGTTGTTATGTATCTTGGGTGCAAAATTTACCCAACAAGCCAATTAGAGGCTCAACCCATTTATCTTTCTACTGGGGTCGTATTCGCTTTATATTCTATCAGAGGTTATCGTATCACAGCTGGGTTATTAACAGGTGGTACTCTTGCCTATTATTTTTCACCTCAAACACATCAATATGTTTATTTCTCTTCTCAATTATTAGTAAGCTTTATCTGTGCTGCACAAATTGTTTTTTGTGCTTTTTTTATGCGATTTTCTTTAGATAAACTGCATATTGCACTAGTCTCTATGCGTAATTTAAAAGAGATAAGCATTTTTGTGCTCTTCGCCTTGCTGATGCCACAGCTCATTTTCAATTTTGAATTTATGCCTAGTGTTAATTTAATGGTCACAGGATTGGGACACAGCTTGGGCATTCTGACCATATCCAGTATTTTTTTAGTTTGGGATGCTTATGTGCCTATGTTCAGCCCTGCAGCTCAACCAAAAAAAATAAACTATATAACTCATCTTATTTGGTTAGGGATAGGGGGAGTGAGCTATCTGCTCTGTGAAATATTATATGATTATCATTTTCTTGCTATAGGCATGAATATTATATTTTTCCCTATCATGCTGTTAGCATTCGTTATTTTAGAAAAAATAACGCATCGTTTTTTCTACGTTATTAGCTTAGGCTATATGAGTCTAGCGATTTTATTTTATACTATTTTGCATCCTGCCCTTGTTTTGCAAGAACCTTTTATGACCATACAAATACAGCTTAGCGCTTTAATTGTTAGTATATTTGCACTATGTAAATTGGTTAAAATACGATAATATTAGTGTTTGTTCTTTTTATGTTTTGGTCCATCTTGATGATTTTGGTCTTCATGTTTTCTTTTTTCTAATGGCTCAGCCAGATAATGATTAAAATAATTAATTTGATAAGTATCATAATATTCTGCATCATTATTTGAATTTTTATCATATTCTGTTAACGATTCTGGTTCACTAAAAATCTCAGGTACTTTTAGTGCTGCTTTCTTTTTCAGGTTTAAAGCCGTTAATTCGGAGGTATGTAATCTAAACTCTTCTCGCACTTCTCTAGCACGAAGC
>CAYSTH010000006.1:34245-36735 GCA_964433995.1 uncultured Francisellaceae bacterium
CGTTAATTCGGAGGTATGTAATCTAAACTCTTCTCGCACTTCTCTAGCACGAAGCTCAAGTTGATCTGGATGAAATTGGTTATCTTTAAAAACTTTAGTAAGATTATTACCATCTTGTATAGCTTTTAATATACCATGACCAAAATGGAAATTGGCAGGACTAAAAGCATCTCCAACAACAAGACATACCCCACCACGTCCCAACATAGTATAAGGTTTATCTGTTATTTCATGTTTAAGGGTAAAAGTTGAATAAATTTTCAGATCTGATGCTTGAACGTTGAATGTTTCTGCATCTATTTTACACTCTTGCATCAATACCGGTTTTGCAAAATCTATGATTTTATGATGATCTTGCTCATTTAATAATTCTGCTGGAATTTCTATCATCAGATAAATTTTTTGTTTCACTGCATTCGATGCAATATAATAAATAGGTGCTCTGTCTTTTTTCCACTCTCTATCCGTAAAATCACTTAAATAATAATTATTAGAAGCATTTTTTGGGGTTTTAAATAGATTTTTTTTGACTGGGGCATTAAAATAAATAATGGCGTTTTCTTGATGATCATGTTGAGGCAAATCTGAGACATAATCGATGTGATATTTTCCATTTGATTGTGCTTGAAGCAATGTCGTTATATACCTTTTACTTCCTGTTGCATCTATCAAGTTGTCAAACGATAATACTGCGCCATCTCTTAGAGAGACGGACTGAGAGTCACCATCGATTGTCGTAATTTCAGCGTCTTCTCCTTGTAAAATAACTAAACTGCCTAAAATTTCTTTTGAAGCCCCTTTTTTAGAGGTTATTTTTTGTTTCTCATAAATCTCTTTTAAAACACTTAATTGATATGCTTGAAATTTTCTCAAAGAACATACAAAATTTTTGCGCGTTAATTTCTTTAAAAATGTATCGTCAATATTGTAAAGAGAAAATAGCTGAAATAATTCATCAGAAATACGCACTTTTTGTTTAAGTGTATAGTCACTTCTTTTATCAATTAACGTCACATTATGACCAGATAATAGCAAGTTTAATGCACTTGTTAAGCCAGCCGGCCCCATACCCACAACAATAGAATGAATTTTTTTATGTTCAGTATCCACAAAAACCATCTCATGATTAATTTAAAAAACTATCTTACAAAAGATTTTTTAAATTAATATGAGAAAACGACAGGCGCTACAAAAAACAGGATAAAATTAAAATTTGAGCATAAATCCTAAGCCCCATTTCTCTCTAGAATCATAATTGCCAGAAAAATAAAGCTGCTTATTGATAGCATAGTGTAAACTAAGTGTATATTCTTTATCCGTGTTCCAATCCCAATCAAATGATATTCTATCAGTTAATTGGTGCTCATTTGTAAGACCAAAGCGTGGTTTACCTTTAGAATGTAAACGAAAATCTGCTTTAATCAATAATGGCAATATATATTCAAATCCAATCATGGCTCTATTTAGATATTCATCGTCTTCGTGTTTAAAATTGCCCCCTGCATACATGCCAAAAAATAAAAACATATATTTTTTATAATATAAATCGAGCTCATAATCTTTATGATAATTATGACGACCATCAAAAACAACATAATCGTTATTTCTTGTATATTTTACGTTAGCATCGATAAAATTCGAATACACTGTAAGACTATTAGCATTAAACCAAATATTACCATGTTCAGCAGAATGATCTCCCTGATGGTGTAGAACATCAGCATCAGGCTGGGTGCCTTCATAATGAATCACGCCGCCCATTCCTAATTTCATGTGGTATAAATTATGACAATGAAATATCCAATCTTTCTCTTGATTGGCTTCAAATTCAATGGTGACTGTTTCAAAGGGTGCAACATTAACGGTATGCTTTAAAGGGCTAAAGTCACCTTGACCATTCAACACCCTAAAAAAATGCCCATGTAAATGAATAGGATGATGCATCATGGTTTCATTGATTAAAATAAACCTAACATTTTCTCCTTTTTTAATTTGAATTTTGTCTGCTGCATACATAGGTGTATTATTTATAGTCCAAACATAACGTTCCATAGATCCTGTTAGCTTTAACTCAACTGTTCTGCTGGGATGATGTTCTGGCAATGTTGTTTTGGTAATAGACTTGATAGATTGATAATTATTCAAAAAATCAACCTGTGAGACTGTCATCTGATGATGCATAGACACGTCAGAATGATTTCCTGACATATTATTCATATTATGATGCGCCCCTCCTCCACCATGCATAGCATGATGATTCATTAAAACCAAATTTGGCTTAGCAAAGGTAGGAGCAGGTTTTAATGTTCCTGAACCAACATAAGCACTTGCATAACCAGTACCATCCTCTGATGAGGCTCTTAATTCATAAGTGTGATTATCAGGAACAGTGATAATCACATCATAGGTTTCAGCCATAGCGATTCGAATGCCTTGCGTGGTAATAGGTTGTATTGGCACACCGTCTGCTTCTACTACTGTCATAGAACC
>CAYSTH010000007.1:0-36508 GCA_964433995.1 uncultured Francisellaceae bacterium
CGCAACATACCCCGATGATGCAACAGTACCTTGCCATCAAAGCACGTCACTCTACGCATTTGGTATTTTATAGAATGGGTGATTTTTATGAATTATTTTTTGATGATGCAAAAAAAGCAGCCAAATTACTTAATCTGACTCTGACAGCCAGAGGCCAATCTGGTGGTCAACCTATTCCTATGGCAGGCCTTCCCTATCATTCAGTTGATGGCTATCTTGCTAAATTAGTTAAACTTGGAGAGTCTGTTGCCATCTGTGAACAAGTTGGCGACCCTGCCACGACCAAAGGCATTGTCGAACGGCAAGTGGTACGTATTATCACCCCAGGCACCCTCACCGACGATGCACTATTAGAATCAAACCAAGAAAATTTGGTGTGTTGTGTTTATTTGCACCATAACGATTTTGGTTTAAGCACCATAGAACTGAGCACAGGACGCTTTGTTGTTTTACAAGGTACTGGCAGTGCACAGTTACTCAGTGAAATAGAACGGCTACAACCCAAAGAATTATTGATCAATCAAATACCAGAAGAGCTATATCGACAACTCAAACATACGCTGGGCCAATCTGCTATCTCTATTCAACAAGCATGGGATTTTGATCTGCCTAGCGCAACGCGAGATTTATGCCAATTTTTTAAACTCAAAAACTTAGCGGTATTTCAGTGTCAAGATCTCCCCAAAGCCATCGCCAGTGCAGGATGCTTATTGCGGTATGTACAAGACACGCAAAGAGCATCACTTTCGCATATTAGACAGCTTCAAGTTGAACGCCCAGAAAATGCTTTGTATTTAGATGCACACACCAGACGCAATTTAGAAATATGCCAAAACCAACAAGGCGGCAAAAACCATACCGTTTTAAGCATCTTAGATAAAACCCATACAAGCATGGGAGCAAGATTATTATATCGTTGGGTAAACCAGCCTATTAGAGACAACAGTATTCTGACTCAAAGGCAAGTTTCTATTGGTTATTTTATCGATCAAGAATTGATTACCCCTATACGCGAACTACTCAAAAATATCGGTGACATAGAACGTATTTTAGCTCGTGTTGTTTTAAAATCCGCTCGCCCACATGATTTATTAAAACTGGCTAAAACGCTGCAAACATTGCCCTTGTTTAAACAATTACTTGATCATAAAAAAAATAAAAAGCCGACAAATAATCCTGTCGAAAAAATGCTTACTCAACTAAACCTACATAGTTCACTTACTGATTATTTAAATCAAGCTATCGATGAAAATCCCTCTAGTTTAATTAAAGATGGCAATGTGATTAAAAAAGGATTCGATGCCGAACTAGATGAATTAAGAGAAATCAGTGTGAGTGCCGAATCACACTTAGCAAAATTCCAGGCCAAAGAAATTAAAAAAACACAAATCCCCACACTCAAAGTAGGATATAACCGAATACATGGTTTTTATATTGAAATCAGTCGCATGCAGGCCAAAAATGCGCCTAAAGAATATATTCGCAGACAAACACTTAAAAATGCCGAACGTTTTATTACGCCTGAATTAAAACTATTTGAAGACAAAATTTTATCTAGCCAAGAACGCGCACTACAACGTGAAAAAATATTATACGATCAAATACTTGATTTTATTTTGCTCGAATTAAAAGCTTTGCAAGACACGGCCTCACAAGTCGCACATCTTGATACTTACTCCACACTGGCTTATGTGGCTGCTTCTCAAAATTGGGTCAGGCCTATGTTAACTCAAGAAACAGAAATTCATATTACCAAGGGCAGACACTGCATCATCGAACCCTTACTGGGCGACAAATTTATTGCCAATGATTTACATTTGAATCAAGAGCAATGCCTATGGATGATAACCGGCCCCAATATGGGTGGTAAATCCACTTTTATGCGACAAACTGCCTTGATTGTTTTATTGGCTTATATTGGCAGTTATGTGCCTGCTGAATCAGCAACAATAGGCCCTATTGATCGTATCTTTACCCGAATTGGAGCACAAGACGAGCTCGCACAAGGTCAATCGACCTTTATGGTCGAAATGACCGAAGCCGCCAATATTTTAAGATATGCCACCAAAAACAGTTTAGTGCTCATGGATGAAATTGGGCGAGGCACCAGCACTTATGATGGGTTATCGCTCGCTTGGGCGATGTTAAGCCATTTGGCGGAAAAAATAGCCTGTTTTACACTATTTTCTACCCATTATTTTGAATTAACCGAACTTGTCGACAAACTTGAGCATGCTAAAAATGTGCATTTAGATGCCCAAGAATATCAAGAAGAATTGGTTTTCTTACATAAAGTCGAGCCCGGACCTGCTAACAAAAGTTATGGTTTACAAGTCGCCAAATTAGCTGGGGTGCCTGCTGCTATTATTACGCAGGCAAAACATATTTTGGCTCAACTGGAATCCAACTCTGCAGAAAAAAGAATGAATCAACAGGCCTCTGTTGCGAACATTATTATTAATGAGTTAACAAGCATAGATGTAAATTATTTCACCCCCAAACAGGCCTTAGATTTAGTTTATGAACTGAAAAAAATAAGTAATACTATAAGCAGCGAGCAAGAAGCTCTTATAGCCGGATAAAGACACTACCTTAAGAAGCACCTAGCATCACTCTTTAGCTGTCATACCAGCGAAAGCTGATATCCAGGATCGAGAATAAAGCGGGAAATCTTCTTTTCCTGGATGCCAGCCTACGCTGGCATGACACCTTTGGGTGCTTTATAAGCTTATGAGTTCGTCTATAGCCTTAACAATGAAATAACCTGAAAGGAAGCCCTGGTTTATGACTGATCTCTCTACTTTAGTAAAAGAACTACCCAAAGCCGAATTACATGTTCACATAGAAGGCACACTAGAACCTGAATTATTAATTAAATTAGCGCAAAAAAATAAAATAGACATTCCTTACAAATCAGTGAGTGAAATAAAACAAGCTTATCAATTTAGAAATTTAGACGCTTTTTTAGAATTATATTACCAAGGCATGAATGTCTTGGTCGATCAAACCGATTTTTATCATTTAACTCTGGCTTATTTTGAGCGTGTTGCCCAAGATAATGTCAAACATGTCGAGTTATTTTTCGACCCTCAAGTACATATTGCACGTGGCCTACATTTTAGTACCGTGATAGAAGGTATTTTACAAGGAATGGAAGAAGCCCGAGCTCGTTTAAATATCACTTCAAAATTGATTTTATGTATTTTAAGAGATGCCTCAGAAGAAAGTGCCTTTGACATACTTAATATGGCTCTCCCCTATCGAAATTACATTACCGCCATCGGGTTAGATTCAGCTGAAAAGAATAATCCCCCTAAAAACTTTGAGCGTGTTTTTAAAAAAGCGCGACTAGAAGGTTTTTTAGTGGTGGTACACGCTGGTGAAGAAGGTCCAGCTGATTATATAAAACAAGCGATTGAATTGCTCAAAGCCCGCCGAATTGATCATGGCGTCAGATGTGCTGAAGATCCCGAACTGGTGAAAAAGTTAATCGACTTAAAAATCCCTCTCACGGTTTGCCCACTCTCTAATGTCAAGCTAAAAGTCTTTTCAAAAATAACCGATCATAATATTCGTGCGTTATATGACAGTGGATTACTTGTCACGATTAATTCCGATGATCCGGCCTACTTTGGAGGATATATTAATGACAATTTTATGCAATTGGTTGACCATTTACGTTTTCAGGCGCCTGAAATCATTCAACTATGTAAAAATAGTTTTATGGCCAGTTTTTTGGATGCTGGTACAAAAGAAGATTATTTAAAATTGATTGATGAAACAGCAAATGCTTTGATGAATGGGCAGGTGGCTTAAAAAAGCCCCTCACCCCAACCCTCTTCCGCTTCGCGGGAGAGGGTGGCGAGGCAAAGCTGAGCCGGGTGAGGGCTTTATTGTTTAGCAGGCTGAGGCGCAGCAGGTGCTGCAGGCACTGACTGTGTTGGTATATCCCCCATACTTGGCACAGGCACATCTGCTGGTTTTGGTGCTTCTGCTGGTGCTGGTACATTAGGAACATCTTTCATTTGTGATACCGGCATAGGCTCTGAAGGTTTATCAGGCATATTCGGATTGTTGACCATAGGTTTGGTTTCAACAGGTGCTAAACCTGTAGGCGCAGCAGTAGGTGCTGGCGCCGCTGAAGCTGGCGCGGCACTGGGTGCAACTGTTCCAGGGGCTGTTGTAGGCGCTGGAGTGGCACCAGGTACAGCTGGTGCTGGTGCAGTAGCAGAACCATCCGGTGCTGATGCAGCAGGAGCAGGCACTGGTTCAGGTTTTGGTTTATTTAACTCAGCATGTTTAGCCATAATCTCGTTCAAACTTTTACCATTGATGGTAAAGCTATTATTTTCATATTTGAAACGGCTGATGATTTTTTCGCCTTCTCTAACAACCACGCCTGTCTGAACAGCTTCGTCTTTTAACTTAGCAACATTACCTGCCACCCATTTTTCTTGTGTGGTTTGTTGTTGTGCCCAAAACTCTTTAGGTAAGCTATTGGCTGTTTCTTGTGATTGTTTTTCGAGTAGGTAATCAAATACAGGTTCATCAATAATAAACTCACCTGATGCTTTACCCATTGTCATGAGCATTAAGTAATTTTCAAGTTTATCTAACTTAGAATCTGGGCCACCTAAACTTGCAATGGCATTCACTAACACTTGACCTTTTTGATTTTGAACAATGATTTGATCAATTTTGGCTTCAGGTGTTAATTTCAATTGTTTATTAATAATGCTCAGTGCATCTTCTTTATCTGGGGATTGGTATTTTTTCAATGCACCAAGATAGCCTTCTGGTGTTTGTTTAGCTGTTTCTTCTATATTTTTAACCATTTCGATGAAAGAAGGCTCTAAATGATGAAAACTAAACATCATATTAATAGGTCCTAGCTTTATTTGATCCACTACAACAGAATCCACAATGTAATTTGCTGATGCGGTGAGTAAATCATTTGCCAATCTCACCACATGACCAAATGTCATGCCATCTAAAGCCACTTCTACTGAGCCTTCTTGAAAATGAACACTTGCTATATTGAGTTTAAAATCTCCTAGCCACATATCCTTGTTTGGTAATTTTTGATGATTGCCACTCAAAGAAATATCTTTTACCTTAACTGTTGTATTTTGTTCATTTGCTTCCAAAGAAGGAATCAACATCATGTAATTTAATACAGTCATGCGATTGCCTAGATTCATTTCTCCACTGAGTCCCTGCCATTTAATGGTTCTGTCGTTTTGTTTGTATTCAAAAGGTTTGCCTTTGAATTTAGAATGAAAATCACCATTAAAAGCAACTATCGTGTCAGAGGAATAGATATCTGCCGGTGGAATGGGCCATTTAAAATCAACCAAGCTAGCGCATGTTTTAACAAGTTGCTCATCTAGACCAACCAATTTTTCTTGAATGCGAGCAAAAGCAAACGCCATTTTAGGCTCACCCTGGCCAAATAATACTGGACCATGCTGTATATTTTCTTCAAATTTTAATACCATGGGTTCTTTGCTATCAGCACACAAATGGCCTTGTGCATTTTCAGGTAATTTTAACTTGATGCGAGCTGTAGAATGTAACCAACCCATATCATAAGACTCTACTTCTATTTTGTAGCTTTGAGATTTTGATATGACTTGAATAGCATCATTAAAATATTTTTTCGTAAAGTAGCCTGAGACATAAGGCGCTGCTGCTCCGCCGGCTACTAGTAACAAAAACAGTGATCCTAGGAACTTTTTCATACAACCGCCTTAGTATCTTACCTTCTTCAGATGGACTAAAATGTGAACATTGGGTTTTTACCCTCTCTTGTGTCAAGATCTCGGCAGATAAAAAAAATATTTGAATGCCTTAAGAAAAAAATGGAGAAAGAACGTGGTACATTCGCTTTTTTGGATAGCTTTATGGTTATGCGGCCTGCTTGCACTAGGTTTTTTTTCAGTATCTTTGCCTTTAGCAAGCATAGCAATGCTATGTGGTTTAGTGTTTACCAGCTTATTTAGTCACTTTGGTATTTTTACTCAGCTGATTATCTGGCTAGGTGTTTCAAGTATTTTATTGATT
Source organism: uncultured Francisellaceae bacterium (assembly GCA_964433995.1). Taxonomy (GTDB): domain Bacteria; phylum Pseudomonadota; class Gammaproteobacteria; order Berkiellales; family Berkiellaceae; genus CADEEZ01. The sequence goes on from CAYSTH010000007.1 coordinate 6,064, forward strand.
TTTAATCACCCAACTCTTCGCAAACAATTTATTATGCATCCTTTATATAAGGTGCTGACCAAAAATATTCCCAAAATTTCTGAAACAGAAGAAACCGCGCTCAAAGCAGGAACAGTAGGATTTGAGGGTGAATTATTTACAGGTAAACCTAACTTCGATAAATTATTTTCTACGCCTAAACCTGCCCTCTCACCTGAAGAGCAAGCTTTTTTAGAAGGACCTGTTGAAACACTGTTAGAGATGACTAACGATTGGGAAATCACTCATGAAAAAGGTGATTTACCTGAAACCATTTGGAATTATCTCAAAAAAGAAGGCTTTTTTGGCTTGATTATTCCCAAAGCATTTGGTGGTAAAGCTTTTTCAGCACTCGCGCATTCTGCCATATTAGCTAAAATCTCGGGCAAGAGTCTTACGCTTGCCTCCACTGTTTCAGTACCGAATTCACTCGGTCCTGCAGAACTTCTTTTACATTATGGTACTGAAGATCAAAAAAATTATTTCTTGCCACGTTTAGCAAAAGGACAAGAAATACCCTGCTTTGCGCTCACGTCAACTTACGCAGGTAGTGACGCAGGTTCAATCATTGACAGTGGTGTCATTTGCAAAGGACACTATGATGGACAAGAAATAATTGGTATTAAATTAAACTGGCATAAACGTTATATTACACTTGCTCCTATCGCAACGGTATTAGGTTTAGCATTTAAATTATACGACCCTGATAATTTGGTTGGTGATAAATCTTATTTGGGTATCACCTGCGCTCTGATTCCTACCAATCTGCCTGGCATAGAAATAGGACGCAGACATTTTCCTTTAAATATTCCTTTTCAAAATGGTCCCACTCATGGCAAAGATGTATTTGTGCCGCTTGATGCCATCATAGGTGGATTAAAAATGGCTGGATTAGGTTGGCAGATGTTAGTGGAATGTTTATCAACTGGACGAGCGATTTCTTTGCCTTCTTGTGCAGCAGGTGGTTCACGTGCAGCACTTTTAGCCACTTCCGCTTATAGTCGTATTCGCAGACAATTTAAATTACCCATTATTGATTTTGAAGGTATTCAAGCAGCTTTAGGCACCATCGCAGGATTAACTTATTTATCTGAATCTACCAGAATATTTACCGCGCAAATGGTAGATTTAGGTCAAAAGCCTTCGGTGCCTTCGGCTATTTCTAAATATCATGTCACAGAAATGGGCAGAACTGTCATGAATTTAGCGATGGATGTGCATGGCGGTAAAGGCATTATGCTAGGGCCTAAAAACTATTTAGCGCGTGGTTATCAAGGCACACCCATTGGTGTCACCGTTGAGGGCGCAAATATTTTAACGCGCAATATGATTATCTTTGGGCAAGGTGCCATACGCTGCCATCCTTATGCATTAGATGAAATGGCCGCAATGCAAGCACAAGATGAAACGCAATTTACTGCTTTAGTGAATAAACATTTGGCTTATAGCATCAGAAATGCTTGTACGAGCATGTTATATGGGTTAGGTCTTGGTAAAATTTTATCTCTCACGACGCACGATAAAGCAAAAAACCATACTCAAAAGTTGGCTCGAGCAAGTGCTTGCTTTGCGCTTGTTTCAGATGTTTCCATGGCATTATTAGGCGGAAAATTAAAATTCAAAGAATTTTTATCTGCCAGACTCGGTGATATGTTATCAATGATGTATATGGCCAGTGCGGCTATTAAGCGTTTTGAAGATCAGAATCAACCACAAGAAGATGTTCCTCTTTTAAATTGGTGTATAGATCACTGTTTAGCTCAATACTGGCAGGCAATGACTGAAGTATTAAATAACTTCCCGAATAAATGGGTAGGAAGATTATTAAAACTCGTCGTGATGCCACTGGGTGCTGGTGCTAAAGCCCCTTCTGATAAACTCACTAAAAAGGTAGCCTATTTATTTGCAGAGCCCACTGGAACCAGAAGCAGATTACTACAAGAAATGGCTTTAGGTGCCCCTTTTGCTGCACTAGAAAAGGCATTTACTAAAACCATTCAATCTGAAAATTTATATCGCAAAGTATGGGATGCCGTAAAAAATGATCCTATTTTAAGCCAAGGTTCTCTGGAAAAAGTTATTGAGTACGCCGAGAAACTTAAAATTATTTCTAACCAAGAATCTGAATTACTCCGTCAGACTGAGCAACTATGTTACGACATTTGTTCGGTAGATGATTTTGATGCAGCAGAAATTGCGGTGCATGCCAACCCTAAATCATCCCTCACCCGCCCTCCCGTCTACGCTGAAGCTACGACGAGAGGCACTCTCTCTCATGAAACCGAGGAAGAAGAGGAAAATTAGGTTAACCTAAAGATTGGGACGACACGGCGGTCGTCCCCTACAAAATCGTCGTTTTAAATGTGATTAATCATTATTGTGTTACCTTTTATATTGTTAAAAAAAGATTAAAAAATCCCGTTATGTATTGACGCAATTATTCATTCGCACAATCAAATGTAGGGGAAGACCGCCATGTCGTTCCAATCCTTCGGAAGGCTTTGAAAACACAAACTTGCGAGCAAGAGATCCACATGATAGCCTTAACTATAAATAACTAATCTTCTTCTCAGATCAAAAATAGGCTCAATAAAAATATGTCTACTCTTATGGATGCCCCTGCCTTAGAACTAAAAGGCGGCTTATATACCCTCACAGCAATACGAATCTATTCTGATGATATTGATTTATTTACCCAACAGTTAGAAGATAAAATTAAACAAGCACCTAAGTTTTTTTATTGTGCCCCTATTCTCATTGATTTCAGTCAATTTAAAGCTGTTGTGCCAGAACAAGCAGAAACACTGCTCGCTCCTATCTTACATTGTGTAAAAGAGGCAAAGCTTATTCCTGTTGGTCTTATATTAATGCCAGGTGCATCAGAGAGCTTTATTGAGGCAACAAGAAAGCTCGGTATCGCCATTATTTCTGAATCTAGAACAATGTCTACAGCCTCTATTCCTAAAGAATCTTCCAAAGAATTTGCTAAAGAACCTCTACCCGAAGTATCTGATACGACTGACACGGTTGTTGAAACACCTGATGCTTTACCGCAATTAACGCCTACTCGTACGATTATTCAACCTGTGCGTTCAGGTCAGCAAATTTATGCACCTAATGGTGATTTATTGGTACTCAATTCTGTGAGTCACGGAGCCGAACTTTTAGCGGATGGTCACATACATGTTTATGGACCATTAAGAGGACGTGCTTTAGCTGGCATTTCGGGCAATGAAGAAGCACATATTTTTTGTCAAAGTTTAGAGGCTGAACTTGTTTCAATCGCTGGCAGATACAAAATCAGCGAAGATTTGAAAGATGACCCACTTTGGAAACAACCTGCTAGGTTATTTTTAGAGAAAGGTAAGTTGCAGATCGCTAGACTTTAATGATTTTTTCTTCCAACTATTTATCAATTTAAACTATAATCGCTATAATCATTATTAATGAGCTGTAGTTTATTTCACTTTAATTAATTTAGGAAGGGAACATACCTTGACTAAACACACTTCAAAAGTCATCGTCGTCACTTCAGGCAAAGGTGGCGTAGGTAAAACAACAACCAGTGCAGCAATTAGTGCTGGCTTAGCCAAGAGAGGTTTCAAAACCGTTGTTATCGATTTCGATATTGGGTTAAGAAACTTAGATTTGGTTTTAGGCTGCGAACGCCGTGTTATATACGATTTCGTTAACGTGATTAATGGCGATGCAAATTTATCCCAAGCTTTGATTAAAGATAAGCGTACCGATAAATTATTTATCTTGCCTGCTTCACAAACACGTGATAAAGACGCACTCAGCACTGAAGGCGTACAGCGTGTTATTAATGAACTAAAAAAAGAATTTGATTTTGTGATATGTGACTCTCCCGCGGGTATTGAACGCGGTGCGCACATGGCATTATATTTTGCAGATGAAGCGATTGTGGTGACCAACCCTGAAGTTTCTTCGGTTAGAGACTCCGATAGAATTTTAGGCGTGTTATCTAGCAAATCTTACCGTGCTGAACAAAACATGACCGCCATTAAAGAGCATTTATTAATCACACGTTATTCTGAAGCCAGAGTAAATAAAGGTGAAATGCTTAGCATTAAAGATGTCACTGACATTTTGGCTGTTCCCTTGTTAGGGATAATTCCTGAATCTCCTGCGGTTTTAACTGCCTCCAACCGAGGTGTACCGGTTACTTTAGATACCCCAAGTGATGCTCAAGAAGCTTATGAAGATGCTGTTTCTAGGTTATTGGGTGAAGATGTCTCTTTTGATTCGAGCAAGTCATGGACGCAAAAGCTCTTGTCAAAACTACGTTTTAGGAGTCCGGCATGAACCTACTAGATCTCTTTCGGTTCCCTGCTAAACGTTCTGCACAAGCAGCCAAGGAAAGGCTACAAATTATTGTGCAGCACGAAAGTGCAAGACACCGAGGTGGCGATGATTTTATTAAGCAGCTTCAAAAAGAATTGCTTGATGTTATCAGCAAATACGTCAACATCGATCCTGAAAAAATCAAAGTTCAGCTCGAACGTACAGGAGATTATTCTGTATTAGAGTTGAATGTGACTTTGCCTGAGTTCGATGCTAAATCTGAAGCGAAATCAGAAACAAAAGTTGAGGCTAAAACAGCTGAAACTGATGAGACTGAAAAAACAGCTGCTAATTAAACTTTAAATCCCCCCGTCTGGCTTCGCTGAAGCTACGCCGAGACGGCCCCCCCTTTGGTATCAAAGGGGGCTGCAGACTCTATATTAGAGCGTTTTTTTCTTCCTTCTCATCCACTTTTGAAAATGAAATAAAAGCATACACAAAACTATAATTGAGCCTAAAATAATTGCTTCTGACAAATCCGTAATCAGCGCTCCACCATAAATTAAAACTAATACAACCTTCCAAAAGAAAAAAGTGAGAAAAACAAGTAATCCTGCTTTTAATGTGCTCATATCTTTATAACGTTCTATGATGTAACCAATTACTATTGGAACAATTATGTATGCCATATATTCAAAGTTCATAATTAATAATTACTAGCTATCGCATTTCCTGATAAATTTAATGCTTGTGCACCTGGCAGCCAAACTGCGTTACCAACTAAACCTCCTCCAGCCGCAGCTCCACCAATACCACCTACTCCGCCAGCTATAGCACCAGATCCTGCGGCTATTGCCAATCCTTGAGGGGTTATCTCTTCGTGTCTATGTTTTTTCTTAGCTGCATACATCCCCATGTTAACAAGAGAAGTAAATGCAATTCGAGCTACAATCATCCAAAAGCCACCTGACACTTGTTCAACCTGAGAAGAACTTAATTCTTTCATAATCCAATCCTTTATATTATTTTTTTAAAGCCGTGTGAGTGTATATAAGTTTTTTTTGAAGAACAACCTAAAAAAACTGTCCTATGCATATAGTTTTTGAAAGATTTGATTATTCAGCTCTTAGCCACGTAACAAAAATTTGTGTTATTTATTGCATTTGAATCTTTAAATAAAAAGGTATACTGTTTTTGAAGATAAAAATACAAGGAAAGGTAGATTATGTTCAAAAACCAAGAAATTCAAGTGGTGATTCAAAACTCTGCTAAAAGCCATGCAGTTAAACATAAGCCTATTTTCCCTTTGTTTACTGTAGAAAAATTTTTAGCCTCTCATTTATATTACCCTTGTAATGAAGGACTTATTTTAGGTGAAAAACAAGGCACGAAAATACTTGTGATTACGCCTGTGCCTGTTTTACCAGGTGCCATTATTTTATGTCGTAGCATTGGGAGTTTAGATATATCAGATAAAAAAATAATCGCTGTTCCTGTTTCAAAGCTCACGAATTTATATGACGAAGTACACACCATTCATGATTTACCTGCTTTAATATTGCAACAAATTCAGGATTTTTACGCTTATATTCAACCGGCTGTTGCTTAAAAAAGCCATAAAGAATTGGGACGACCATCGTGTCGTCCCAATTCTTGAGGAAATTTATGCAAACATGTGAGCTAACACAGCAAGCATTAATAACGCTACAATATTAATGATTTTAATCATGGGGTTAACTGCAGGTCCTGCCGTATCTTTATACGGATCGCCGACGGTATCACCTGTCACTGATGCTTTATGTGCATCAGAACCTTTACCACCAAAATGACCATCTTCAATATATTTTTTAGCATTATCCCAAGCACCACCACCTGATGTCATTGAAATGGCAACAAAAATACCTGTCACAATGGTACCCACTAACATTGCACCTAAAGCTGTAAAAGCAGCTTCTTTTCCAGCAACAAAATTAATGATTACCCAAAGTACAGCCGGTGCTAACACGGGCAATAATGAAGGCAATATCATTTCTTGTATGGCACATTTTGTTAATAAGTCGACTGCTTTACCATACTCAGGTTTGACAGTGCCTTCCATAATACCTTTAATTTCACGGAATTGACGTCTGACTTCAATAACAACTTGTCCGCCTGCACGACCAACCGCCATCATACCCATGGCACCAAATAAATAAGGCAATAGCCCACCAATAAATAATCCGACCACAACAAATGGATTATTTAAGCTAAATTGCACATCTAAATTGGGGAAATAATAAGTCAGATCTTCAGTGTAAGCCGCAAATAGTACCAAGGCTGCTAATCCTGCTGAACCAATGGCATATCCTTTGGTCACGGCTTTTGTTGTATTACCCACGGCATCTAGCGCATCGGTTACGACACGTACTTCTTTGGGTAATTCTGACATCTCGGCAATACCACCGGCATTATCCGTAATAGGTCCATAAGCATCTAGTGCAACAATCATACCTGCTACCGCTAACATTGCTGTTGCTGCAATCGCAATACCCAACAACCCTGCACTCATAAACGCAATCACAATACCAACACAAATGACCATAACAGGCAAAGCACAAGCTTCCATTGAAACCGCTAAGCCTTGAATAATATTGGTGGCATGACCAGTTTCAGAAGCAGCTGCAACACTTCTGACAGGACGATAATTTGTAGAGGTATAATATTCGGTTACCCAAACGATTAAACCTGTTACACCCAATCCTGTGAATGCACAAACTAACAACTGCAAACCTGTCACTGCACCTTCTTTCAATAAGATAGGTTGATGAAAACCAACTAAAAGATAGGTTGCGATGGCAATCAGTGCAGCAGACAATCCAGAACAAACGATGAGGCCTTTATATAAGGCTCCCATAATATTATTGGTCGAGCTGAGTTTAACTGCAAAAGTACCTGCTATCGAACCCAGAATACATACGGCACCAATTAATAAAGGATAAATCATTAACGTTTCAGCTTGATGCCCTGTCGCGAAAATAGATCCTAACAACATGGTTGCCACAATGGTCACAACATAGGTTTCAAATAAATCGGCAGCCATTCCAGCACAATCACCGACGTTATCACCGACGTTATCTGCAATCACTGCAGGGTTTCTGGGATCATCTTCTGGAATGCCGGCTTCAATTTTGCCTACTAAGTCAGCACCCACGTCAGCACCTTTCGTAAAAATGCCTCCACCAAGACGAGCAAAAATAGAAATGAGTGATGCACCAAAACTTAATGAAACTAAACCTTCCATCATGGTGTGTAAAGGAAGGTTTAAAGTTTTAAGATAAAGGTAATAAGCTGTTACACCTAATAAACCGAGGCCTACAACTAACATCCCAGTAACAGCGCCCCCCTTAAAAGCAACATCCAGTGCTTGAGTTAAACCTGTACGCGCAGCTTGTGCAGTACGTACATTCGCTCGGACAGACACATTCATGCCAACATAACCGGCCACACCAGAAAGTACTGCACCAAAAATAAATCCGATTCCTGCGTATTGACCCAAAATCCAAGTTAATAAAGCAGTGACAAATATACCGACTATCCCTATCGTACGATATTGACGATTGAGATAAGCGCTTGCACCTTCCTGAATGGCTGCTGCTATTTCTGCCATCCTGACATTTCCGGTTTCAGCAGCAAAAACTTGTCTCCCTGCATATATCCCGTAGAGCAATGCCATACCGGCACACCCCAAGATAAAACCATTCAGTTCCATTAGTAAGATCCTCTCGTTATTTTAAGATATTATCTCGCAAGTTAATTTGTCACAAATCTTGCTAGGCTGCAACAAAGCCATTAAATAATTCTGGTTGCTTCTTTTGAGGATCAACTTGATCACCAAACGCCTTGTCTCGACCTAATTTAAATTTGCTTTCATCTATATTGGCTATTGTTGCCAATATACGTCCTGCAACCAAATAAGGATCACAGTTTGCGCCTGGTCTTCTGTCTTCAAGATAGCCACAGCCATGCTGTTTTACTTGTAAAGGAATTCTAATGGATGAACCTCTATCAGAAACACCTGAACGAAATTGATCGATACTACAAGTTTCATGTGCTCCAGTTAATCTGGCTCTTAAATTTGCGCCATATAACGGGATATGTAAATCATGTTTTTGTGATAACAAATGTACTGCTTCTTCTATTGCTTGAATGCCCAGTTTGGGATCACGTGTTTTATTGGTTGAAAAATTGGTGTGACAACCAGCACCATTCCAATCTCCTCCAACAGGTTTATTGGCAAAACTGACTTCAATAGAAAATTCTTCTGATAATCTATGCAATAACCATCTAGCTACCCATAGCTCATCGCTAATGGTGAGTGCGCTTACATCCTCACCATCCACCCCTCTGTATCCTACTTGAAATTCCCATTGGCCTGGCATCACCTCACCATTAATACCATACAAAGCAAGCCCTGCTTGAATACAAGCTCGCGCATGTGTTTCAACCAGTTCTCTGCCAAATACCAAATCACTTCCTACGCCACAATAAAATGGTCCTTGAGGTTTGGGGAAACCTTTTTCTGGCCAACCTAAAGGTCTATCCATCATAAACAAAGTATATTCTTGCTCAAAACCAATCCAAGGATCCAGCTTTGCACCACCTAATTCTAAAATAGAACGAAGTTGCGCACGCGTATTGCTTAAATGAGGTTGCCCATCTGCTGTAAAAACTTCACAAAGAACTAAATAATTTCCTTGTCCTCGAATAGGATCGGTAAAAAAATTCACCGGTTTTAAAACTAAATCCGATTTATCTCCTGTTGCTTGATAAGTCGATGAACCATCGAAACCCCACTCAGGAAAATTTTCTAATTTGATTTTTTCAGCACCTTTAATAGGTAGATATCGTGCCTTAGATCTTAATTGTTGTGTAGGTAATGCACCATCAAGCCAAATATATTCTGCAAACATTGTTTATTTCTCCTATTATTTTTATAAAAATTTATGACTTATTAAAAAATTGGCTTTAGTGGGTTACTGTTGGTCCTTCTCTTAGTGCTCTTCTCAAAATTTTTCCTACATTGGTTTTAGGTAAATCATCTCTAAATTCAACCTCTTTTGGAATTTTATAATGCGTAAGATAAATTTTACAGTGTTCAATAATTTGATCACTGGTTACTGGTGGTTCAACTTTAGGGTTTCTGACGACAAATGCTTTTACAATTTCACCTCGTGTACCGGCTGATACTCCTACGATGGCTACTTCTTTGACTCCAGGTAATCTGGCAATAACATCTTCTATTTCGTTAGGATAAACATTAAATCCAGAGACAATAATTAAATCTTTTATTCTATCTACAATACGAATAAAACCTTTATCATCTATGTTGGCTATATCTCCTGTTTTTAACCAACCATCCGATGTTAAGACTTCTGCTGTTCTTTCGGGCTGATTCCAATAGCCTTTCATGACTTGGGGGCCTTTTATCCATAATTCACCAGATTCTCCAATTGGAAGTTCTTCACCCGCTTCATTTCGAATAGAGGCCTCTGTAGACGGTATAGGTAAACCAATACTGCCATTAAACTCTTTTAAATTCATTGGATTAATTGTACAAGCAGGTGATGCTTCTGTTAAACCATAGGCTTCGACAAGGGGGCGCCCTGTTATTCTTTCCCATTTTTCAGCCACTGCGCGTTGTACTGCCATACCACCTCCTAAAGACACGACTAAATTTGAAAAATCGAGTTTTAAAAAATCAGGGTGATTAATGAGTGCATTGAACAAGGTATTCACACCGGTTATCGCCATAAAAGGTTGACGCGCCATTTCTTTTATAAAATTAGGAATATCTCTTGGATTTGTAATTAAAATATTGCATTTACCTACATTCATAAAAACCATACAATTTGCTGTTAAAGAAAAAATATGGTATAGAGGTAATGCGGTAATAATTCCACCATTTATTTTCCCTGCCAGCAATGGCAAAATCCATGCTTTAGCTTGTAAAACATTAGCCAACATGTTGCGGTGTGTTAACATCGCACCTTTAGAACCGCCTGTGGTACCACCTGTATATTGTAAAAATGCTAAATCTTGGTTACGAATAGGTAAAGCTTTGTAAGATTGTTCTGTGCCAAGTTTTAATGCATTTAAAAATTTGGTGTGGTTAAGAATGGTATAGTTCGGAACCATTTTTTTTATGGATTTGACGACAAAATTAATGACATGTCGTTTCAAGAAAGGAAATAAATCACCAATTTCAGTTATCATCACGTTAACATGGGGATGTTCTGATAAAACTTTTTGAACAGTATCAGCAAAATTGGCAAGCACTACCACGCCTTTTGCCCCTGAATCCACTAAAATATGCTTGAGTTCTGTTGGGGTATAAAGTGGATTAATATTTACCACCACCAAACCTGCTCTTAATATTCCCCATAGTACGACTGGGTATTGCAAAAGATTTGGCATCATAATACCCACTCTGTCGCCTTTTTTTAACCCCCAGTGGTTTATAAAAAAACTTGCCATTGCATTAGAAAAATCGTTTATTTGTTTAAAATTAAGAACATGTCCCATATTAATAAAAGCAGGCGAATCTACATATTGTGCAAATGCTTCTTCTGCCAATTGGACTAATGAAGTGTATTGGTCTGGATTAATTTCGTGCGGCACACCGTCCTGATATTCTTTTAACCAAATCTTTTCCATGATGATTTCCTATTATTTAAGCATATTTATTGATTAGAAAATTTAATCCCTTGAGCAAGAGGCAAAGTTGTTCCCCAATTGACTGTATTGGTTTGTCTTCTCATATAATATTTCCAACAATCCGAGCCTGATTCTCTGCCACCACCTGTTTCTTTTTCCCCACCAAATGCACCTCCTATTTCTGCACCGCTAGTACCAATATTAATATTGGCAATGCCACAATCACTTCCTATTGCAGACAAGTAAAGTTCAGTGTGTCGATAATTATTTGAAAATAAGGCAGAAGATAAACCTTGAGGAACCTGATTATTAAGATCAATTGCTTCAGAGATTGTCTCAAAACTCATAATATATAATATGGGTGCAAAGGTCTCCTGTTGTAAAATATCCCAGTGTGATTCAACTTTTACGATGGTTGGCTCAACAAAATACCCTGCTCTAGACAATACTTTGCCACCTGTTAAGATAGCCCCTCCTAGGTCTTTGCATATTTTTAGAGTATCAACATATTTTGTGACAGCCGCTTTATCAATAAGTGGCCCCATGTGGCAATTCGGATCTAATGGATCACCAATTTTAATTTGAGCATATGCGTCAATTAATTTATCACAAACTGTTTTTTCAATATTTTTATGTATAATCACTCGTCTGGTTGATGTGCAGCGTTGCCCTGCTGTTCCCACAGCACCAAATACAATAGCGGGTATAGCTAAATTTAAATCCGCGCATTCGTCCAAAATAATAGCATTATTTCCACCTAACTCTAAAATAACCCGACCAAAGCGTTCAGATACTAATTTTGAAACATGCCGGCCTGTCTGTGTTGATCCTGTAAATGAAATAAGTGGTATACGTTTATCTTGTAAAAATTTATCGCCTATGTTTTTATCATGTGAAATAAAAAAAGAAAAAATATGTTGATAACCTAGTTCTTTCATGGCTGCATTACAAATATCTTGCACAGCAATTGCACATAAAGGCACTTTAGATGAAGGTTTCCAAACAACCGTATTTCCACAAATAGCGGCCAAAAATGCATTCCATGCCCACACGGCAACAGGAAAATTAAATGCACTGATTATGCCAACCACTCCATAGGGATGCCATTGTTCTGTCATACGATGATATGCTCGCTCAGAAGGAATGGTTTTGCCATAGAGCATACGAGACAGTCCTACTGCAAAATCTGCCATATCTATCATTTCTTGTACTTCACCTTCCCCTTCTTGAATAGATTTACCCATTTCAAGAGAGACTAAACGACCTAATGAAGATTTATGTTCGCGAAGAAGTTGACCAATAACCCTAATTAATTCTCCCCGTTTAGGCGCAGGGATCATTTGCCAAGTGATAAATTCTTTTTGGGCTAAAGCAATGATTTTTTCATATTGATTAACAGAACAAGTACTCACTTTACCTAATAATTGTTCATTTGTCGGATTAATTGACGTTAATGTATTTTTTTCATCCTGATGAATATCATCTTCTTTTAAACTTGTTCCTGAAATAACTTTTTCTACGTCAAAATTAAACTGCATAACATTTTCCAAAATAGTTTTCAGTAATATCGCTCAAAGTAAATTGTTCTTGTAGCACAAGGCCTTTATATTTATTAGAATGATTCATCACCGTATCTAACACGCTACACAATCCCGATGCAGTGGTTCTTTGAATGGCTGACCAAGATTTTCCGACAAATTCCATGGGATATATTTTTCTGACAAAGGTTTCTTCGATAAATTCTCTGTTTTTTTTTCCCTGAGACGGCAACGTAAATCAACACCACATCTTGAGTGGTTTTAGGGATGGCACGTTCTAACATTTCTTTTAAAATTTGACGATGATCATTTAATTTTAAATCATTCATTAAAAATCGCATTTTGTCACAATGCCCAGGGTAACGTAATGTTTTGTAATTCATGGTTTTGACTCTGGATTCATAGGTTTTTGCCAAAGTGCCTAAACCACCTGAGGTATTAAATGCTTCATACAACAGACCATCAATTTGAATGGTTTCTTTTCCTTCAAGTGGTTGCAAAGTAATTTTCTTGCCATTTTTTATACCAAAACAGGAAGTGCCATATTCATTAATTAACCCATCTGTAGACCAAGTAAGAGAATATTTTAAAGAATTATTGGGATAAACTGGTAATGCACCCACGCGCATTAAAACGGAATCTAATGTATCAAAATGTTGCATATATTCATGTGCCACAATGCTAATAAAGCCAGGTGCTAATCCACATTGTGGTACAAATGCTGAAGGCGAATTTAACGCTAACTCTATCACTTTTTCTGTATTACTAATATCTTCAGTTAAATCAAAATAATGTACCTGATTTTCTCTCGCTGCAACCGCAACTGGGAAATTAGCAAAATAGGGTAAACTGCTTACAATTGCAGCAATTTTATATCTTTTAATTAATTCGGTCAGTGTATTTTTTTCTTCTGCTTTCAATGCTAATAATGTAATGGCTTCACTTTGAGTACCTAAATGACTTGGGTCAAAAGAATCAATTGCCATATCTGCTAGATACACATTGTATCGATTACTTTCTGATAACATACAAGCAATCAATGTGCCTATTTTTCCTGCCCCAATAATCAAAATATTATGCAAGGTATCCCCCTATAGATAGTTTTTTAACTAAGATCGATTGTCCGTCTCTCATTGCTTTATAATATCTGTGAAACGATGCTACTATGGGTCTTCTAAGAGCTGCAAATAAGTATGTAAATTTTTTGATAGCTTGAATATTAACTTGTAAAATTTTTTGACAGACTCTGTGAGCAAACCTAAATATTGAGGAAAATCTGCAAATGAGACGTTCATTATTGGCATTTAGTATCTTGTTAATAAGTCAAGTTGTTTACACAAGTTATGCGCAAACAGGGTCAAATGAAACTTATGCCATCAATGCGAATATGGTTCGCTTAGGCAAAACCATGCAAGAATTATATCCCATCGTTTTTTCAGAAAAAAAATATCAAGATCTTAAAAATCAAGAAGTGCTCCAACGTGATTTAAAAAACTTAATTCATATTTTTGAGCATTCTTCTCAGCATTTTAATCAAAAATCTATTACCTATAAAATTTCTTATGAAGTGATGTTGCAGCACTTAAAAGACACACAAATCACACTAGATAAAAAAAATTATAAAAAAGCAAATCAAATGCTACGTGCTGTTCCAACCATGTGTGCAGCATGTCATGCTCAAGAGGGAACCGGACAAAAGCATTTTCTTGGTATAGATAGAAGTCAATTTGATTCTGATTATCATTATGCTGATTTTTCTTTTACCACTAGAGATTATGGAAATGCTATTTTTTATTACGACAGATTTTTAACGAGAGGTGGTCAATATCATTCAGAGCAACATACCGAGCAAGCACTCATTCGATTAATGATTATTTACGCACAAATGAATAAAGATCTAAACTTAGCTGCAAACTATTTAAACGAATATGTTGAGTTTATTAAAGAATATCCTAATGTTAAAGCTAAACTTCTGTCTTGGGTAAGTAACATTCAAGATGCTCATAAAAAATTTAATACCGGCTACAATAATCTAGAATATGTGAATTTCAAAGATTTAGAACAATTTGTTCAAGCTTATTTATTACAGGTAAAAATAGAAGATGAGTCAAAATCTCTGCCCTACTATGTCATTTTAAGAGGCATGATCTACCGATATTTAAATGAAGGTAAAAAAGTATCTGATGCACAAATGCCCTTCTTGCTTTATTGGCTTGCTAAATGCGATAAAAACTCGAATTTAGGTGATTATGCTGCCCAAGCTGATATGTATCTAAAAGAATGTTATAGCAAATATCCTAATGATAAATGGGGTAAAGCATGTAAAAAAGATTATGAGGCTTATGCAACATTGGCTTTGTTAAAGCCATAATTAACAAAGCTCAATTGTTTTAACTTTTAGCATTTTTAATTCATCTAAATATTCTTCTAGGGTAATTAAACCCACACAAGGAGTTGCGCCTCTAATATTAAAACGATTGTTTAATATTTTTTTTACCAGTACAACAGCTGGAATGGTCGGAATATAGGGTCCGTCTCCATCCAGAGCAATAATAAACCATTTTTTAGTGTGATTTTTTCCTTCTTTATCTTTTCCTTGCAAGATAATATGCATCCCTCCATCGGCAGAACCAAGAAAATCAAAATTACGGCTAAATTTAAGCAATGTTGTGGCATGTTTTCGTAAATTTATGGGCAGGCCAAGACGAATCGCCCAAGAAAGCAGCCAAATACCTAAATGGAGTATCCCACTTTCCATTCCTGCTGAAAATTGAATTTTTTTTATGTTATATTTTTTGGGTAATACATCAAGATCAGGGATATCACAATTTGCCATCCATCTGTTACCGATTTGTGGATAGTTTTGCCTATATAAATCTTGCCATCCATAACGTATGATATTATCTGAACATGGTTTTAACTTTTTACCAACATAACTTAATATAGCTTGAGTTGTTGCTAATCCCCTCTCCGCTTTTTGACCAGGAGCAATGCCAAATTTTAAAGAATCAATTGCTGAAAATTCTGGAAGATAATGTTCAATAACAGCAGAAGTTAAAGCAGGCACTGTGCTTGCACCGCTAATCACTGCAATATTATGTCGCTTCGCCTCAGAATCTAATGTCGTAATTTCGGTAACAAAATCTCTTCCATCAGCTAGATCGATGTAATGCACGCCATATTCAATGCAAGCTTGAGCAACAGAATAATCGCTTAATTGAAAAGGTCCACACGTATTAATAACAATAGCAGGTTTTAATAACGCTAATTGAGCAAAAAAATTTTTATTTATATCAAAAATGGCTATTTCAGTAAGATCTATTGGCAGTTCTTTTCTTAAAATTTCTGCCTTTTCCTTATCTCGACCTGCAATAATAATATGTATATTTTGACTGGTTAACAGTTTAGAAATACGCTTACCAAAGTTACCATATCCCCCAAGAATTAAAACTTTATTCACCAAGCACTACCTCACTTACCATGAATATACCACTATATGAATATACCGTACCAAAAAGCCAATGTTTCATTTCCATAAGCATACTAAAAGAATTAGCATCAATTGCATTTTCTTCTGCATAGACTTTTCCGAATAACCATTCTAATGGAAGAGATATGTTTTTATTAAAAAATTGTATCTTGTAGCCACAATGCTCAAGTCGAACTTTATGGCTCTTGTACTGATAACGTGCATGCCAGCCTATACCTATCTTCGTATATTCAATCACTTCATCTCGACCAATGGGAACCATACGTGATTGAAACTGATATGTTTTTTTTCCTGGGAAATGAAAAAATCTATTCAAAACAAATGTATCGCTACTGGGTTCACTCTCAAAAAAAACAGTGACTGGAATATTATTTCCTTCTTCGGGAACTAGTGTGCCGAACAAACGCATAAATGGAGAAAATAATCTAAAAAAAACTGAAATTTTAATTTTCATTACACCTTCTACGATAACCCTATCAGTACTATAAGCACGATTTGCGTAATGCTTTTGAAATACCAACGGAAGTTTGTCCCAGTCGATTCCAAAAATAGATTGAAAGATAGTCTGTTTTAATTTCATAATAATGAATATAACCCTAAATGATGAGAATTACTACTACTATGGAATATATCTTACTTAAATGGATTCATATTTTAAGCTCTACGATATTATTCGGCACTGGAATTGGAAGTGCTTTTTACTTATTTATGGCTAATCGAAGAAAAGAAATAACGGATATATATTTTGCGACTCGACATGTGGTGATTGCGGATTGGCTTTTTACCACACCTGCTGCCATCATACAGCTAGTTACAGGCCTGCTGCTCATGCACCTCACCGGGTATTTATTCTCTGCTAATTGGATTATATGGGGATTGTTACTTTATTTTTTCGTGGGAGCTTGTTGGATCCCAGTTGTATGGATGCAGATTAAAATGCGTGATATGGCAAAAACAGCACTTGAATCTGGTGATGCTTTGCCCGAAAGTTATTGGAAACTAGATTTTTACTGGATTATTTTAGGATCACTCGCCTTTCCCACAATGGTGATCATTTTTTATTTGATGGTAGCCAAAAGTATTTAAAATATGCACCCGAAAAATCGGGTGCATAAACTAGAGATTATCTTTGACAAGCTAATCTTAATTCGATTCATGCTTCGCTAAAGCCAATAACACTTCATTAAAGCGCTTAATAAACGAAGCAGGATCTTCCAATTGCCCACCTTCAGAAATAATGGCTTGTTCTAACAAGATCAAACTTAAATCATCAAAATGTGCTTGATTGCTTTCGTCTTTTAAGCGCATCACCAACAAATGATCCGGGTTGATTTCTAAAATAGGCTTAGAATGTACTTCTTGTCCTGCTGCTTTTAAAATGCGTTCCATTTGCGCTGTCATTTGATTTTCATCAGCAATAATACAAGAAGGCGAACTTCTTAAACGTTTGGATAATTTCACGTCTTGAACTTTTTCACCTAACGATGTTTTAATGCGTTCGACTAAACCCTGAAAATCCTTTTGCTTTTGATCAAAATCTTGTTTTTCCACTTCAGATTTCTCTTCTAATTTATTCGCAAAATCTAAAGAGTCTAAGTCGCCTTTTGCAATCGATTGAAAAAGTTTGCCTTTATAATCGGTTAAATGTGCCATGAGCCATTCATCAATGCGTTCACTGAGCAATAATACTTCGATATTTTTTTCGCGGAATATTTCTAAATGAGGACTATGTCTAGCAGCATTAAAGGTTTCTGCAGCAACATAATAAATTTTTTGCTGACCTTCTGGCATTCTGGCTAAATAATCATCTAAAGACGTATTAGGTGTTTCTAAATTATCTGTCGTTGAAGCAAAACGTAACAACCCCGCAATTTGCTCTCTATTAGCAAAATCTTCTGCAGGACCTTCTTTGATCACTGTGCCAAACTGTGTCCAGAAAGTCGCATATTTTTCAGGTGAATCTTTAGCAATCGTTTCTAGTGTAGATAATACACGCTTAATAATACTGCCTCGAATACTTTCTACTAATTTGTTTGATTGTAAAATTTCACGAGACACATTTAATGGTAAATCATTACAATCAATAATGCCTCGAATAAATCTTAAGTAGCTAGGCAAAAATACTTCCGCATCATCCATGATAAACACGCGCTGCACATATAATTTTAAACCTCTTGGTTTATTAGCTTGAAATAAATCAAATGGTGCTTGCGAAGGAATATAAATTAATGTGGTGTATTCGTATTTGCCTTCTACTTTATTGTGGATCCAAGTAAAAGGATCACGAAAATCGTGTGCAATATGTTTGTATAATTCAATATACTCTTCATCTGTGATGTCTGATTTAGGCAATGTCCATAATGCCGTTGCTTTATTCACCACTTCTTCTGACAGATCTTTGACCTTATCTTCGTCAGATTGTTCTTTTCTCATGATAATAGGAAAATTAATATGATCGGAATACTTAGTGATCACATGCCTTAAACGCATTCCACTTAAAAATTCCTCTTCTCCTGTTTTGATGTGTAGCACAATTTCTGTGCCTCTATCAAGTTTATCAATATTTTCTATGGTATATTCGCCTTCACCCGTCGATTCCCATAAAATTCCCTCAGAAGACTTTAGGCCAGCACGGCGTGTTTTAACGGTTACTTTATCCGCAACAATAAAGCTAGAATAAAAGCCTACGCCAAATTGACCAATTAACTTGCTGTCTTTTTTCTGATCACCTGATAAATTATTTAAGAATTCTTGTGTACCAGATTTAGCAATTGTGCCTAAGTTTTTAGTGACTTCGTCTTTAGACATACCAATGCCATTATCTTTAATGGTGATAGTATGAGCATCTCTATCATAATCAATTTTTATTTTTAACTCAGTATCTCCTTCATAAATTTCTGGTTTACCAATACCTTCATATCTGATTTTATCTAAAGCATCTGAAGCATTAGACACTAATTCTCTTAAGAAAATTTCTTTATTAGAGTAAAGCGCATGAATCATTAAATGAAGCATTTTCTTTACTTCGGTTTCAAAACCACGCGTTTCTTTTTTATTATTTTGGGTGTTTTCTGTCACGGTCATAACATTCCTATACTAAATATATTAAATAAATAACTAAAAATTTATTGGTAAACAGTATATGGGGGTACGTGAATTAAATTCAAGATAGGTTTTTAGGCCATTTCAGTTCGAGAACTTAATGCTTTAGCGAGTGTATTGCTGTCCACATATTCTAATTCTCCTCCCATTGGGATACCAAAAGCTATTCGGGATACTTTAAGACCCTGTTTTTTTAACAAATCGGCTAAATAATAAGCTGTTGCTTCACCTTCTACTGTTGCATGTGTCGCAATAATCACTTCTTTTAGAGCAGCATCTAGCAATCTTTGCTGCAACAAATCTATGCCGATTTTTTCTGGTCCAATGGCATCAATAGGAGACAAACATCCTCCTAATACAAAATAATATCCTCGATAAGAACCGGCATTTTCTAAGGCTATGACGTCTTGAGGAGTCTGCACAATACATAAAACAGCCGAATCCCGACTGGACGAAGTGCATAATTGGCAATAATCCGTTTCACATAAAATACGACAACGTTGACAAAAATCAACTTCTTTCATCGCCTGTTCTAATACTTGGCTTAAATGTAAACCTGCACTTCTGTCTCGTTCTAACAAGTGAAATGCCATACGTTGAGCAGATTTTGAGCCCACACCTGGTAAAACGGTAAAAGCATGAATAAGTTTTTTAAGTAATGGGCTAAATGACATGGCTATTTTGCTTTTTTATGTTTGTTTAATGCTTGTTTGGCTCTAATACCGTCACAGATTCTATTTCTGCTCCAAACGTCTGCACAATGTTTTGCACGAGTGAGTCATTCTGAATTACTTTGTTTGCTTCTTCAGAACGAACTTGCCTCTGATGAACATCTAATTTCATGGGAGTGTGAGTAACTTGGCCTAATACAATATTGATTTTAATCGGTTTATTAAAATAGTTTGAGACAGCTTCTTGAAGGCTTTTTTGCCTTTCGGGTGTTAAACAAACCTGTTGAGATTTGTCTAACATTAAGATCATTTGATTCTCTGTAAAACTTGTCATTTCACAATTACTGGCCAACATTTTAGTGAAGCCAACCAAAGGTAATTTTGAAATAATGCTGGCCCAGTCTGAGCCAAGACTACCAGATATGACTTGTGGCACGACAGGTATCGCTGCTGTTGGAGCAACAACAGACACAGGTGCTTGTTGTGATACAGCATTTGGAGAAGCGACTCTTACGCTTACAGGCGATGACATTGTTGGCATTTTTTGTGGCTGAGACTGCGCTGCTGTTATCACTGCAATACTTGTTTCACTGCTTGTTATGACTTGCTGCTCATTATCAGGATAAAAAGCCAACATTCTCAATAAGGTCATTTCAAAACCAATGCGCTGACTTGGCGCATAAGCAAGTTCTTGTTTACCCATTAGCCCAATTTGATAAAATAATTGAGATTCTTCTAAAGATAGTTTTTCAGCCAAAGACTTAAGATCTAAATCTATATTGAGTTCAAGAGCAGTATGTTGAATTAAACTGATATGATAAAAGGCTTCTAATAATCTATTTAATACTTGTGTAAAATCTGCCCCGATTTTAACCAAGTTTTCTGTTTCAGCTCTCACGACAGCAATATCTTGGTTAACGATAGCTTGCAAAATAGCCTCGATGATTTGAGGCGCAACCCAACCAAGCAATTGCTCGACTTCTTTATTTCCTAATACGCCTTCACCAACCAAAACAGCTTGCTCTAATAAACTTAAGGCATCTCGCATACTGCCTTGGGCTGCTGTTGCAATGGCAGGAAGCGCTGTCTTTTCAAAAGCAATGTTTTCTTGTTCTAAAATTTTAGTTAATTGACCTACAATAAGCGTCTCTGGTATAGGACGTAACACAAACTTTAAACATCTGGATAAAATTGTTGCTGGAATTTTTTCGGGATCGGTGGTCGCTAAAATAAATTTAACATGCTCTGGTGGTTCTTCTAGCGTTTTTAATAGCGCATTAAAGCTATGCGTAGAAAGCATATGCACTTCGTCGATTAAGTATATTTTATATCGACCCTGTGTTGGCGCATATTGCACATTTTCTAATAATTCGCGCGTATCCTCGACACGTGTTTTTGATGCCGCATCGACCTCAATCAAATCAATAAAACAACCTGTTTCTATTGCCTTACAAGCAGCGCATTCACCACAAGGTGTGGATGTGACTCCAGTTTCACAATTTAGGCATTTTGCTAATAATCTACCTAAAGTGGTTTTCCCTACACCACGTGTCCCACAAAATAAATAGGCATGATGCACTCGAGCTGTATCGAGAGAGTGAGAAAGCGCAAGTTTAATCGGCTCTTGGCCAACGAGATCTGAAAAGGATTTAGGGCGCCACTTTCGTGCAAAAACTTGGTAAGTCAATGGACTTTTTCCTGTTTTTAGAGAAAAGATTGGTGGTGATCCTGGTAGCCACACCTCGGCACACAGATCAGATACTACCGCTGCTCCCTTCCGGGCCTGACGGGGTTTGCATCCTACTGTTGCGAAGGGACCAACAAGATCACCATTGGACAGAATAATAGGCTATTCAAGGCGCGTATGCTAGCAGGAAAGCAAGAAAAAAACAAAATGATTTTTTTATAAGTGTTTGTTATTTAACATAATTATTGTTTTATGTAAATCATCAGTTGAATCGATGATTTGCATAAAATGACATAAATGCTTAAAATTAGAGCATATCTTTTTCTTGGATATCAGTTAATTTGTAAGGTGCGTATGCATATTATTGAACGTGAAATAAGTCGTGAATTATTAGATATGTCAAAGCACTATCCTATTGTGACCGTACTTGGCCCAAGACAATCAGGAAAAACGACTTTAGTAAAAAAACTTTTCCCTCACAAAGAATATGTCAGCCTAGAAAATCTAGATGAGCGCCATTTTGCGAATAGCGATCCTCGTGGATTTCTTGAACGCTTTCCAAATGGGGCTATATTTGATGAAATACAAAGAGAACCCAGTTTATTATCTTATCTTCAAGAAATTGTAGACAATGCAGATATCAACGGTTTATTTATTTTAACGGGTAGTCATCAACTTGAACTACACGCTTCTATTACACAGTCACTTGCCGGCCGAACAGCTATTTTAAAATTATTACCGCTCACCTTATCAGAGTTATCTTTGCACATACCTATTCAAACTTTAGATGAGTCTTTATTAAATGGCATGTATCCTAGAGTGTATAAAAACAATTTGAATCCAACAAAATTTTATCGTGATTACGTGCAAACTTATGTAGAACGTGATGTGCGAAAAATGATTAACCTTAAAGATCTGGATTTATTTCAAAAATTTTTAAAACTGTGTGCTGGCAGAATTGGTCAAATTTTCAATAAACAAAATCTCAGCAATGAGCTTGGTATTTCAAGCAGCACCGTGAGCCATTGGCTTTCTGTTTTAGAGGCATCTTTTCTTGTTTTTACCTTACCGCCCTATTTCGAAAATTTCGGGAAACGGATGATAAAATCACCCAAATTATATTTCACAGATGTGGGGCTTGCTGCTTATCTACTCGATATTCACACCCCTGAGCAATTAGCACGAGATCCTTTACGAGGGCAACTAGCTGAAAATTTAGTGATTTCAGAATTTTTAAAAAATCAATTCAACCGTGGGCTTGAAGCAGGATTATACTTTTATAGAGATAGCAATCAAAATGAAGTAGATTTATTGTTTAAATCAGGCAACCTGCTAATTCCTATCGAAATAAAATCCTCTAAAACATTTCATCATGATTTTTTAAAGGGCATAAAGTATTTTAAGTCTATCGTTAATGACCGTATGCCTTTTGGCATAGTTGTCTATGCCGGTGAACAAGAGCAAAAAATAGAATTGACTCATTTATTCAATTATAAAAACATGAAAAAAATAACTTCATTACTCAACACTATCTAATAAAGCCATGCTTTTACGGCTGTCTATTTGTAAATTGCTGGTTAACTTTTGCACTTTATCTTGAACGCCCGCTAATTTTGCTATCCATTTTAAAATAGTGGGAGAAATATTCATTAAATTAACGTGAGTATTATTTAAATAAGCAATATATTTTATTAATTCTGGTGTAGAGATATCGTTACCATCTGAGACTAATAACATTTGGTTGTACACAGAGGAATTTAAAATCGCTTTTTGTATGTATTGTGCCAGCATATTCACATGAATTAAGCTTCTTTTATTCTTAATACCACCTAAAGGTCGCAGCAACACACTATTTTTTTGCACTAACCTCACTAATTCTTCAAGGTTCCCTGTTGCTGTAGGGCCATATACCAAAGGGGGACGAATAATGGTGTAGGCAATATCTGAATGCACTAGCACTCTCTTCAAATTTAGCTCTGCTAAATATTTTGATTTAGCATAATCATCTTGTGGATTGGGTTCATCTTCATCTGTGAATGGCATATCTTTTTCAGTTTGTTCGCCATTCACTTTAATGGTGCTCATATAAATAAACTGCTGAACTGTAGAATGTAACGCTGCTTCTGCCAGTTTTGAAGTGAGATCTAAATTAATATCGTAATATAATTTTTTATCTTGTTCTTTTGGTTCTTGTTTATGAACATATGCCACTAAATGCACTATTACATCGATATCATCAAAAATACTTTGTTGAAATTCAGCTAAATCTGGTAAAACAATTTGTTCAAAATGTGGGTGAGAAAAATCAATCACACGATTTCGAACAATACCTCTAACTGAATAACCTTGATTGAGGAGTAATTTAGTTAGTACTTGACCAACAAAACCGCCTGCACCTGTTATCAAGACATTGGCTTTATTTTCCATGATAATCCTTTCTCACAAATTGTTTAATTCTAGAAAAAAACTTATAAAAAACAAAATGAATAACAGAAAATTTTAAATTATTTTTTTTAAAGGCAACATAAATATAATAATTTTGTTTAATAATATTGATCAAACTTCGATTTGATACACCGCCTGCTTGCATATGAACCAAGACTTGAGGTAAATATCCACCCGGTAAATTATTTTTTTCTAAAAATCTTAACATTAATTCAATATCATTGGCCCAATTGAAACTTAAGTCAAAAGCCCCTAATTCTTCATACACTTGTTTTTTAACAAAAAAAGTAGGATGTGGAGGGTTCCACCCCAAAGAAAATAAACCTGGTACAAATTCACTAGATTGCCAGTACCTAAATAATTTATTTTTTTTATAATATTCTAGATCTGCCCATAAAAGTACCTTACTTGGATTGTTTTTAAACCATTCTGCTACTTTACTTAGTATGGTATTATCCGCATAAACATCATCAGAATTCAGTATACCAACAATATCTCCTGTTGCAAGTTGGATTCCCTTATTCATCGCATCGTATATGCCATTATCGGCCTTAGACTCAAAATAAGCCAGTTGATTTTTATGTTGTAAAATATGTTGGTAGGTAGCATCCGTGGATGCACCATCTAATACAATATGTTCTACTTTATCTTTTGGATAATCTTGGCTATAAACAGACTTTAAACAATCACGAACCGTTTTTTCATTATTTCTAACCACTGTAATAATCGATATTTTCATTTTAGCAATGCTCGATATGTTTCCAGTTGATTTTCTATTATTTTATTAGATGAAAATCTTTGCACAGATGTAATTGCTTGTTGGCAAAGTTGATGATAACGCTCAGGATGTTGTATAAAAACATTTTCTGCATGATTAATAACCGACTTAATGTTTGCAGGCGCACACAAAAAACCATTATAGGCATCTTGAATATATTCTTTACGTGTGCCAACAAAAAAACCAATAACAGGCGTGCCTTGCCCCATGGCTTCTAGTAAAGTTAAACCTTGTGTTTCTTCTACAATCCCAGGATGAATCACATATTTAGCCTCTGCCATTTTAGCAAGGACTTGTTCTCTGGGTAGTTTTCCTAAAAAAACAATATTAGGGTATTTTTTATATTGCTGATGCAAAGCTGCTTCAGCTGGTCCTGAGCCTATTATCTCAAGCACAAAACTAGGATCACATTTTTTCCAAACGTTCAGTAAAATGTCTATCCCTTTAATGCTTTCTAAACGCCCCACATAGAGATAATCTTTTCGTTTATCTATGTCTACAAATGTATTTTGTTCTATCACTGGGACAAAACTTGGTTTAATCTTTACATCTGAGACAATCGGTGTTTGTATTTTTTTTAAAATTTTATTTTGAGTTTCAGACAAAATAAAAAACTTATCGACATAATTTAAATGATTATTTTTTTTATAATAGGCATATGCTAATGCTGCTAATAAACTTTGTAGTTTAGAACCTCGATAACAACCCTGTTTAATTCCCGGTATCGCTAATGTTAATTTGGCACAATCATAACACTCAGTTTTTTTTTGTCGATAAAATAAGCCGGATAGACACCATTCACGATAATTGTGTAAAGTATATACCACTTTTGCACCAGCGCTTTTTGCTGCTTTAAAAATACTAGGCGTTAAAATTGGAAAATAATTATGCACATGCATAATGTGAATGCTGTTTTCTTTAATCAATTGATGAATTTTTTTTGCGTGATATAGATTACGCCAAATACTAAAAAATAATTTTACTTTATTTAAGTTATCGTTAGATACCGTATAAGTAAATACATTGTCTATTCCCAGTGAAGTAATTAAAGCATTTTTTTCTTGCTCAAAAACCAAATCTTCTCCACCCACATGAGTGGATTGATAATAATTATGAACCAGTAAAATTTTCATTGATGTATACCCAATTGTGATAGATATGCTCCAATTTGTCTTTGTTCTCTCTTGCGCCAATCAAACGCTGGATATTTTGTCGCATTTTCTATTAAACTTTCATAATTTTTATCCACCCAATGACATGCTTCTGTCAATTCAGCAATAGACTGTTCTCTATTTTTTTTGTACAAATTGAAAATATAACCATTTATCTTGTGTTTGATCAATTCTGGATGACAACCCACTTTATCTGAAGCAATCACCGGCAAGCCATAAGCAATCGCCTCTTCTACAACCAATCCCCAAGGCTCATGCCTAGAAGACAAAATCAACACATCATGATCGTCAAATAATTGATTGATGGCAGTATTAGGTACATGACTTTGTAGTAAAATATTATTGAAATCATTGTCTTTCACTTGATTTTCAATAACTGTCCCTAAAGGTCCCTTACCCACCAAAGTTAATTGATAGCCTCTTAAATTTTTACCAAATAAATCCATTAATAAATCAATGTTTTTTTCTTCTGACAATCGACCTAAAAATAAAAATCGACCTCTAAATGATTTAGGTTTTTCCCCGTTTTTATTCAAGAATACAGGAGGATTTATCAAGCCTACTCCACCTGTCACCACCGTGTGTTGATTATAATTGAGTTGTTCTATTAAATTTTTTTGAAATAATCCAGATACATAAGCAGTAGATATTTTTGAAAGAAATATTTTTTTCAACCACGATTTAGGCCCAGTTAAGGTGCTTTCGTGAACACTCGATTCAATTGCTACTGCCAGTTTTTTTTTAGTGTACCTCCCCCATGCTATCCAAAATTCTGACAAGTCCCACCCACCTAGAATCATTTTTTTAAATTTAACTTGATTGAGCATTTTCATAAATAATAAACAGGATCTTAATCTAGGGCGCTGTTCAAAAGGTTGCTGATTAATAATAATATGATCAAAGCAACACTGTGCTTGCACAAAATCCTGAGTTCGAATTAATGACGATCCTGAAATAAATACAACCAAAATAGATAAGTTTTCTGCTAATTTGTTATATAAATTAATTTTATAAAATGCAGGTAGATGTGTCACAAACACATAATCATATATTTTGGTCATACTAAAACATAATCCTCATTTATTGGGTAAGGTGTTTAGCTATTACTTATATTTTTAAGCATACTTCATATTAAACTATAAATACTTTAAACTTACTCTCTTCTGGTTACTTAGTTATACAAGGGAGTGAAAGTTGAGTAAAGCAGTTTACATACTTGGGATATCTGCCTATTATCACGATTCCGCCGCTGCACTTATCAAAAATGGTAACATTATCGCGGCAGCGCAAGAAGAGCGATTTACTCGCAAAAAGCATGATGCCGCATTTCCAGAACAAGCAATAAGGTATTGCCTTGAAGAAGCTGATATTCGCCTCGATCAGGTTTCTCATGTTGTATTTTACGATAAGCCTTTACTTAAATTTGAAAGAATTTTAGAAACTTATCTCAGTTATGTCCCCAAAGGATTTGGTTCTTTTCTCGCTAGTATGCCCGTTTGGCTCAAAGAGAAATTATTCCTAAAAACCACTTTGGCTAAAGAACTTTCAAAATTATCAGGTCTATCCAAATCTGAGTTACCTACCCTTTATTTTACTCAACATCATCAATCGCATGCAGCCTCAGCTTTTTTCCCTAGCCCATTTAAAAAGGCCGCTGTTCTCTGTCTAGATGGCGTTGGAGAATGGGCAACCTCTTCTCTTTGGCTAGGCGAAGAAAATAAGCTCACGCCTCTGTGGGAAATTGATTTTCCTCATTCTTTAGGTTTGCTCTATTCCGCTTTCACTTATTTTACTGGCTTCAAAGTAAACTCGGGAGAATATAAGCTTATGGGCTTGGCTCCTTATGGAGAGCCAAAATATGTTAAGGCTATACTAGACAATTTGGTTGATATTAAACCAGATGGCACTTTCAGATTAAACATGACTTATTTTAATTATGCCACTGGCTTGTCGATGACTAACCATGCTTTTGCTAAATTATTTGGTGGCCCTGCTAGACTCCCAGAAAGTGAAATTACCCAACGAGAAATGGATTTGGCGGCCTCCATTCAGGTCGTGACTGAACAAATTGTGCATAATTTAGCTGAAACAGCATACAAAGAATGCGGTACACCTAATTTATGCCTAGCAGGTGGTGTGGCGCTTAATTGTGTCTCAAATGGCAAATTACTTCGAAATGGCTCCTTTGTCGATATTTGGGTACAACCTGCGGCAGGAGATGCTGGAGGTGCCTTGGGCGCGGCGTTATCACTTTGGTATGAATATCTCAATCAACCTCGCAACATTATCGAGACACATAACACTAATGCTCATCAATACTATGAAGATGATATGCAAGGTGGATATTTGGGGCCAGCCTTTACAACAGAGTCTATTACTGAATATTTAGATAAAATGCGTGCAAAATACCAGGTGTTATCACGAGAAGAAGTGAACATGGCAGCTGCAGATTTATTATCTAAAGAACAAGTCATTGGTTGGTTTCAAGGACGGATGGAGTTTGGTCCCAGAGCACTCGGTGCGCGCTCTATTATTGGTGATGCGCGCTCACCTAAAATGCAATCGACCATGAATCAAAAAATCAAATTCCGAGAATCTTTTAGGCCTTTCGCTCCTGTGGTTAAGGCAGATAAAGTAAGCGACTGGTTTGAACACAATAGACCAAGTCCTTATATGTTGATGGTGTCACCTGTGCACCCTAGTAAACAAATCTCAATGACCGATGTTCAAAAAAAACTTTTTGGTATCGCAAAATTACAAATACCTCGATCGACCATTCCTGCGGTGACTCATGTAGATCATTCGGCTAGAATTCAAACTGTACATCCAGAAACTAACCCTAAGTTTTATGATTTACTCGATAAATTCGAAAATTTAACCGGCTGCCCTATTTTGATTAATACTTCTTTCAATGTACGCGGTGAGCCCATTGTTTGTACCCCTGAAGATGCTTATAAATGCTTTATGCGCACTGAAATGGATTATTTAGTGTTAGAAAACGTTATTTTGAGCAAAAAAGAGCAGCCCTTATGGGAAGAAGAGCACAATTGGCAAGAAGAATTTGTGTTAGATTAAAGGTTGCCCTCACGGGTAAGAACGGTTAAAAATATAGAGCGTACAATGGAAAAGAAACAAGAACTTAGAAAATTTGGCCTGCTGATGGCAGGAGTTATTAGCGTATTGTTTGGACTCATGATTCCATTTTTAGGTAATAAAGCTTACCCAATATGGCCTTGGGCAACTGCTGGCATATTCATGATTATCAGCTTAGTTCATCCCTCACTATTAAATCGAGTGTATATTTTATGGATGAAGATTGGACATGTTTTGGGTTGGATAAACACGCGTATTATTTTAGCTGTTTTATTTTTTGGCATTTTAACGCCTATTGGCGTCATTTTACGTTTATTAAATAAAGACCCCCTATTTAAAAAAATAGAGCCTAATGCAGTAAGTTATAGAGTAAATTGTAAACCGATAGAATCTAACGAATTTGAGAGACCATTTTAACTATGTTTGAATTAATATCCGATCTTTGGCAATTTTTAAAAATACGTAAAAAATTCTGGTTAGCCCCTATTATGATGGTCATGCTGCTTTTGGGTGCATTGATTGTTTTTGCTCAAGGTTCTGTGGTGGCGCCGTTTATTTATACGTTGTTTTAATTTTGTTCCCCCGCCTTTCGTTGCTACCGCAACTGCAGACGGGGCTAGCAAAGCTTGCAGCTACCGCTGCAAAGATTGAGATTTGCGTTTAATAAAAACACAGTGCTTTTGTCATGCCAGCGAAGGCTGGCATCGAGGCCTATATAATCTTATTTTTACGTACTGGATGCCAGCCTTCGCTGGCATGACAAATTCAGAGATTTTTTATGGCCCAAAAAAATAATATTTTCGAAAAAAACCCTAAAAAAACCCTATTTTTTTCTATATTTTTATTTATTTTTATTATTATAGGCCTCTTAGAATTTTCGGCCTCCAAAATATTTGGCTTAGGGAAAGTCGTTATTTACCAATCTCACCCTATTTATGGCTACCGTCCTATTCCTAATCAAGTTGTCTCCAGAGATGCTGGTCATACAAACATACAAATCAATAACTTAGGGCTAAGAACCAATCAAGACTGGAACAATAAAACGCCCGCTAAAACCAGAATATTATTTT
Source organism: uncultured Francisellaceae bacterium (assembly GCA_964433995.1). Classification (GTDB taxonomy): domain Bacteria; phylum Pseudomonadota; class Gammaproteobacteria; order Berkiellales; family Berkiellaceae; genus CADEEZ01. The sequence goes on from CAYSTH010000007.1 coordinate 36,126, forward strand.
TAGGTGATTCTGTCACCTATGGTGGCAGTTATATCGATAATCAAGATTTATTTTCTACATTAGCTTTTAAAAATAATAAGAACGTTGAAACAGCTAATGCTGGAGTAAATGGCTGGGGCATTTTAAATATTCATGGTTTAATTAAAAACCTGAATTTTATGCCGGCTGATGTATATATTACCTTAGTACCAGAAGGTGATTTTTATAGAGGGTTAAACGGCATTGGTGGTCAACCTTTTTGGACTCAAAAACCTAAATATGCTTTAGAAGAATTATTACAACATGGTGTTTATATTTTATCTCTCAAGAAGAATCCGGGGCTATCGATTAGAAGCTTGCCTATTCAAGAACAAGAAAAAACAGTCGAAATCGCTGTTTTAGCA